>NZ_JBFAQA010000021.1:0-15880 GCF_040677005.1 Nonomuraea sp. NPDC049421 | reverse complement strand
CACACCCCTCACACCAAAGGGACTCCGACCGGAGTGCGGCGGTGTTCTCTTGGAAGGGGCGTTCGGCTGCGGGGGCGTCAGGTGGTGGGGCGTTCGGCGAGGAAGACGAACTCGCGGCCCGGGCGGTCGGGGGCGTCCCTGACGTCCTTGAGCGTGTAGCCGTGGGCGGCGAGGTCGGCCGTGACCTCGTCGCGTTCGCGGAAGCGCAGCGTGGAGTCCGAGGTCAGCACCTGGCCGTCGGAGGCGAACACGTACGTGCCGCGGAAGGTCACCAGCGGCAGGCTGACGTCGAGCAGATCCACCCAGTGCTCCACCACGCCCACCCCGGGGACGTCGGCCCGCACGTACGTCTCCTCCCGGTTCCAGCCGAGCCACGCCCGCCTGGCCGGGTCGCGGGTCTCGAACACCAGATGCCCGCCCGGCCGCAGGGCCGCGTGCACGGCGTCGAGGGTGGCCGACCAGCCGGCGGGCTCGGCGATCGCCTGGGCGACGTTCGCGGTCATGGTGGCCAGGTCGGCCGAGATCGGCGGCACGGCGGTGGCGTCGCCGTGGATCCACCGCACCCGATCGGCGCCCGGCTTGGCCCGCGCCACGTCGAGCGAGGCCGCCGCGGGATCGACGCCGGTCACGTCGAGCCCACGCCCGGCCAGCAGCAGCGCGAACGTGCCCGTCCCGCACCCGACGTCGAGCGCCCGGCGCGCCCTCAGCTCGGCGGCGACGGCGGCATAGGCGTCGAGGTCGCTGCGATCGGGGTCGAGGGGGTCGTAGACCGCGGCGAGACGGGGGTGCTCGAAGTGTGCGTCGGCGTGTACGTCGGCCATGCGATCAGGCTACGCCGCTCCTGATGGGGTGGTGTTCGGCGTGGCTTGATACGTTGGTGACAGGTGTGCCGGGAAGTCTGGTCGGCGATGGTCGTCGTCGTTCCTTGAGGAGGCACCCGCCGCATGCCCAGCACGCTCTGCCCGCAGGCCCGCTCGTGACGTTCATCGCATGGGCCGCGGTGGCGGTGTTCCTGTTCGCGTACGCGCTGATCGCCAGCGAGAAGGTGCACCGGGTGGCCGCGGCGCTCGGCGGGGCCGGGGTCATGCTGCTGATCCACGCCACCGACGCGCAGGCGGCGTTCTTCTCCGAAGAGACCGGCATCGACTGGAACGTCATCTTCCTGCTGCTCGGGATGATGGTCATCGTCGGCGTGCTGAAACAGACGGGGGTCTTCGAATATCTGGCGATCTGGGCGGCCAAACGGGCGAAGGGCCGGCCGTACCGGCTGATGGTCCTGCTCGTGGTCATCACCGCGCTGGCCTCGGCGCTGCTGGACAACGTGACGACCGTGCTGCTGATCGCGCCGGTGACGTTCCTGGTGTGCGAGCGGCTGGCGCTCAACGCGGTGCCGTTCCTGATCGCGGAGGCGATGGCGTCGAACATCGGCGGCGCGGCCACGCTGGTCGGCGACCCGCCGAACATCATCATCGCCAGCCGCGGCGGGCTGAGCTTCAACGACTTCCTCGTGCACATGGCGCCGATGGTGGTCGTCCTGATGGTCGTCTTCATCGGGATGTGCCGGTTCCTGTTCCGCAAGTCCTTCGTCTACGACCCGGAGCGCGCGGCCGAGGTCATGGCGCTCGACGAGCGCGAGGCGATCGCCGACCGGCGGCTGCTGTGGCAGTCGCTGGCCGTGCTGGCGCTGGTCATGGTGGCGTTCGTGCTGCATCCCGTGCTGCACTACGAGCCGTCCGTGGTGGCGGTGCTGGGCGCCGGCGTGCTGGTGGCGGCCACCAGGATCACCACGTCTGAGGCGATCCGCGAGGTGGAGTGGCCGACGCTGGTGTTCTTCGCCGGGCTGTTCGTCATGGTCGGGGCGCTGGTGCACACGGGCGTGATCGAGCAGGTGTCGCAGGCCGCGGCCGACGCGACGCAGGGACGGCTCGGGCTGACCACGATGGTGCTGCTCGGCGCGTCGGGCGTGCTGTCGGCGATCGTGGACAACATCCCGTACGTCGCCACCATGAGCCCCATCGTGGCCGACCTCGTCCAGGCGGGCGGTGGCAACGAGCACGCGCAGGTGCTGTGGTGGGCGCTGGCGTTCGGCGCCGACCTGGGCGGCAACGCCACGGCCGTCGGGGCGGCGGCCAACGTGGTGGTGCTCGGCATCGCCGCCCGCAACGGCACCCCGATCAGCTTCTGGCAGTTCACCCGGTACGGCCTGGTCGTCACCGTGGTCACGGTCGCCCTCTGCGCGCCGTACCTGTGGCTGCGTTACCTCGCCTGAGTACGGAACCAGACGGCCTCCAGCGCCAGCTCGTCACCGCCGCTGACGGTCACGCGGTCGCCCGCGCAGCGCGGGCACACGTACGCCCCGCCCGGCTCATCCAGCTCGTCGAGCTCGTCGAGCGAGGGGCCGGGCGCGGGTCCGGCCGCGCCGGCCGCTGCCTGGACGCGGGCGGGCGTCCTGAGCGGCGGATCCATCGACTCCGTACGCCGGCCGCAGCCGTCGCAGTCGATCGTCACCGGGGAGACGACCAGGTGGACCGCCGCGTCCTGCGCGGCCGTACCGCGGGCGGCCCGGCAGAAGGCCTGCCTGAACATCCCGGCGGCCACGGCATGCCTGGCCCCCACGCGTACGCGCACCGCGGACACCCGCCGCCCCGCCGCCTGACGGTGGATCACCTCGACGAATTCCGCGCAGAGCCCGCTCTCGTACCCCCGCATCCATCCCCTCCTCCTGTGCCGGCCGTCCGGCCGTTTCCAGAAGCGCCCATACCGCACGACTGACCTGCACAAACGCGCCTGGCCGAGGGAACACTTGACCACGGAACACGACAAACGGTGACCATTGTGTAGCGGAAAGTGTCGCGACCCCGCCTTGAAGGAGGACGTGGTCCCTGGCGCACACTCAAGGCGAACGCTGAAGCTTCGGGGGTGGTTCCTCGTGCGCGACGGGTTCGATACCCGCGAGTCCTGGCTCTTCGAGTGCCTGCACTGCCTGCAGGTCTGGGAGGAGGACTACGTCGTCAGGCACCTCAGCGACGGCCGCGACCGCACCGTCCAGGTCTGGCTCAAGCACGGCGTGCCCGTGCAGCCGCCCTGGTCGGGGCCGTGCTGCCCGGCCTGCGGGTCGTCGTCGCTGACCTCGTTCCCGCCCGGTTACCTCGACCGCCATCCCGAGCTGGTGGCGGCCGACCCGCTGCCGCCCGCCAGGGTGCCGGCGCTGCCCGTGGAGCCGGTGCCGCGGCCCGCCGTACGCGCGCCGCTGCCGCGCCGGTTATTGATCGTGGCGGGCCTGCCGGTGCTGGCGCTCGTGGCGTACGAGCTGTACCGGTACCTCCTCATCTCTGGGGTTCCCCCTCATTGACCTCGCGCAGGCGGCGTACGGGCGAGGCGAACCCGATGGCGGTGCCCGCGAGCATCAGGCACGAGCTGACGACCAGCGTCGCCTTGAGACCGAACGCCGCCCCCGCCGCACCACCGGCCAGCGCGCCCAGCGACTGCCCACCGTAGGCGAGGAAGCGCCAGGTGGCGTTCGCGCGGGACAGCAGCTCGGCGGGGATCAGGGTCTGACGCAGGGTCTGCTGGTTGACGCCGTACAGGGAAGGCCCCACGCCCCTCCTCGGCCCTCGGGCGGCCCTCGGCGCGGATGTGGGATTTGACGAGGGCGGAGGCGGCGAACGAGACCGCGTCCAGGGCGATGGCGACGGGGGCGGTGAGCGCGGATCCGGCGAAATCGGTCAGGACAGGGTGAGGGCGTCGATGTCGACGTGGAGGTCGGCGAGGTGACGCGTGGCGCGGATGGCGGCGGCGTTGGGCTCGTCCACCGCGGCGACCCATCGGGCCGCCTCGTCGGGCGTCTTGCCGAACTCGACGTGCCGCCTGATCAGCCGGTCGAGGCGGACGCGGTCGTCGAGGTCGGCGTACCAGACCTCGGTCATGGCGGCCCGGACGGCGGGCCACGGGTCGGTGCGCGACAGCAGGTAGTTGCCCTCGCTGACGACCACGCGGGTGCCGGGCGGGACGGGGATCGCGCCGGCGACGGGCTGCTCGATGTCGCGGTCGAAGGACGGCGCGTACACGATGGAGCCGGTCTCGGTGCGGGCCCGCCGCAGCAGCGCGAGGTAGCCGTGGGCGTCGAAGGTGTCGATGGCGCCCTTGCGCGCCCGCCGGCCGAGGCGGTCGAGCTCGACGTCGGCGAGGTGGTAGCCGTCCATGGGCACGTGGACGGCGGGCAGCCCGGCCTCGGTCAGGGCCCCGGCCAGCCAGGCGGCCAGCGTCGACTTGCCGGCGCCTGGGCAGCCGGCGATGCCGACGATCACCCGCTCCCCGCCGCCGCACAGCCCGCGCACCCGCTCGGCCAGCGCCTCGCCCATCACCGCACCCCCATCAGCCCAGGTTCATTATGGGGCTCACCAGGTGACGGGCAGCTCGTAGACGCCGTAGACCTGGCCGTCGTGCTTGAACGGGATCTCCTCGATCGGCACGGCCGCCGCGAGGGTGGGGATGCGCCGGTAGAGGGTGCCGTACACGACCTGCAGCTCGATCCTGGCCAGCGGCTGGCCGAGGCACTGGTGCACGCCGAAGCCGAAGGCGACGTGCCGGCGGGCGTCGCGCCGCACGTCGAGCCGGTCGGGGTCGGGGAAGACGCCGGGGTCGCGGTTGCCGATGTCGTTGGGCATGATGATGCCCTCGCCGGCGCGGATCACCTGGCCGGCGATCTCGATGTCCTCCAGCGCGACGCGGCGGCGTCCGCTGTGGGTGATGTTGAGGTAGCGCAGCAGTTCCTCGACCGCTCCCGCGACCAGCTTGGGGTCGTCGGAGTCGCGCAGCAGGGCGAGCTGGGCGGGGTTCTGAAGCAGGGCGAGGGTGCCGAGGGCGATCATGTTGGCGGTGGTCTCGTGGCCGGCGATGAGCAGCAGCACGCCCATCTGCGCGGCCGCCTGCCGGGTCAGCTCGCCGTCCCGCACGTGGGCGGCCACCTTCGACAGCAGGTCGTCGGCGGGGTCGGCCAGCTTCTCTCCCACCAGGCCGTCCAGGTACTCGTACAGCTTGCCGAAGGCGACGGCGCGGTCCTCCGGCGTGACGCTCCGCTTGATGATCGTCTTGCTGTTGTCCTGGAAGAAGCCGTGATCCGCGTACGGCACCCCGAGCAGCTCGCAGATGACCAGCGAAGGCACCGGCAGCGCGAACGCCTCCACCAGGTCCACCGGCTTCGGCCCGGCGAGCAGCTGGTCGATGAGGTCGTCCACGATGCGCTGCACGGCCGGCCGCATGCCCTCGACGCGCCGGACCGTGAACGCCCCCTGCACCATGCGGCGCAGCCTGGCGTGCTCGGGGTCGTCCATGAGGATGAAGCTGAGCGAGCCGCCGCCGGCGGCGGGCGTGTGGATGGGGTAGCCGGGCCGGGTGACGTCGGCGCTCACCTTCGGATGGCTCAGCAGCGCCTTCTGCTCGGCGTGCCGGGTCACGAACCAGGGGGTGCTGCCGTCCCAGAGCCGCACCTTCGTCAGCGGCCCGCTCTCCTGCAGCGCCCGCAGCTCGGGCGGCGGGTCGAAGGGGCAGCGCGCGGCCCTGACGCCGGGGAACTGCGGGACCTGCTCCTGGCCTGCGGTCTCGGGCACGGTGCCGGTCATGCGTCCTCGCTCACGTCGATGGCTCCTGCGGGGCAGACGGCCGCGGCCTCGCGTACGGCGGCGTGCAGCCCCTCGGGCGGCTCCGCGTCGAGCAGCAGCACGATGCCGTCGTCCTCGCCCTGGTCGAACACGTCGGGCGCGAGCAGCACGCACTGCCCGGCGCCGCAGCATTTGTCCTGGTCCACGGTGACCTTCATGACGTTCTTCCTTCCTTGACGTCCCTGGTGACCGGGGCGGTCCAGATCGCGGTGATCGCGTCGATCAGGCCCGTCGCGGCGTCGTGCCAGGTGGAGCGCGGGGTGGGCAGGTTCTCGGCGAGCGCGCGCTCGCGCTGGGCGCACATGTGGACGAGGAGCTGGCTGGTCATCTCGGCGCGCTCGGCGCGTACGTCGGCGGGTTGCTCGGGCAGGCAGCGGCGCAGGCCCTCCAGGACGCGCATGAGGGTGGGCGAGGTGAGCGCCTCGTCCCGCATGATCCTGCGCAGCGCGGGGTCGGTCATGACCTGGGCGGCGAAGCGGGCGTACCAGGTGGGGGTGCCGAGTGCGGCCAGGTGCTCGGTGAGCGCGCGGACGAGGCAGCCGACCCAGTCGCGCGCCTCGGCCGTGCCCTCGCCCGTGTCCTCGACCTCGGCCAGGAGGCGGCGGCGCTGCCGTTCGACCTGGTCGGCGTGCTTGCGCACGATGGCGCGTACCAGGTCGGCCTTGGTGCCGAAGTGGTAGCCGACGGCGGCGTTGTTGCCCTGGCCTGCGGCCTCGCTGACCTGGCGGTTGGAGACGGCGTACACGCCGTGCTCGGCGAAGAGCCGCTCGGCGGCGGTGAGGATCTGCTCGCGGGTGGCGTTGACCCGGGCCGTCCTGGTCGTCATGGTCCACCTCCCACGCTGACAGATCCTGACTGGATCCTGTCGGATTCGGGCGGATTAAGCCAATCAAGCAGGTAGGCGTAAGTCAAGCGACTGCTTGAAATTTTGCTCCGCCATGACGCTCCGCCGGACGGGACGCCGCCGGCGGCGATCATCACCATCCGGTCGCGAATCGGACATCTCGCCGCTGACCAGGCACCTCTCCGCCCGATCACGCCATTTCATGGGGTCGGCTTTGAATGGTCATGCATTCGTGTGTATATACTTCTACTCGTGTCCAAGATGCTCACCTCCCTCCCAGTAGGCGAACGCGTCGGGATCGCCTTCTCCGGCGGCCTCGACACCTCCGTGGCTGTCGCGTGGATGCGCGAGAAGGGTGCGGTGCCCTGCACCTACACCGCCGACATCGGCCAGTACGACGAGCCCGACATCGCGTCGGTGCCCGGTCGTGCCACGCAGTACGGCGCCGAGGTCGCCCGCCTGGTCGACTGCCGGGAGGCCCTCGTCGAGGAGGGTCTGGCGGCGCTGGCCTGCGGGGCGTTCCACATCAGGTCCGGTGGCCGCACCTACTTCAACACAACCCCGCTCGGCCGCGCCGTCACAGGCACGCTGCTGGTGCGCGCCATGCTCGACGACGAAGTGCTCATCTGGGGCGACGGCTCCACCTTCAAGGGCAACGACATCGAGCGGTTCTACCGCTACGGCCTGCTCGCCAACCCGTCCCTGCGCATCTACAAGCCGTGGCTCGACGCCGACTTCGTCAGCGAGCTGGGCGGGCGCAAGGAGATGTCGGAGTGGCTGCTCGCCCGCGACCTGCCGTACCGCGCGAGCACCGAGAAGGCGTACTCGACGGACGCGAACATCTGGGGCGCCACCCACGAGGCCAAGGCTCTCGAACACCTCGACGCAGGCATCGAGATCGTCGAGCCGATCATGGGTGTGCGGTTCTGGGACCCTGAGGTCGAGATCCCGGCCGAGGACGTCACGATCGCCTTCGAGCGCGGGCGTCCGGTCAGCATCAACGGCAAGGAGTTCCCCTCGGCCGTCGACCTGGTGCTGGAGGCCAACGCCATCGGCGGGCGGCACGGGCTCGGCATGTCCGACCAGATCGAGAACCGCGTCATCGAGGCCAAGAGCCGCGGCATCTACGAGGCTCCCGGCATGGCGCTGCTGCACGCCGCCTACGAGCGGCTGGTCAACGCCATCCACAACGAGGACACCCTGGCCAGCTACTACACCGAGGGCCGCAAGCTGGGCCGGCTGCTCTACGAGGGCCGCTGGCTCGACCCGCAGGCGCTGATGCTGCGCGAGTCGCTGCAGCGCTGGGTCGGCATGGCCGTCACCGGCGAGGTCACGCTGCGGCTGCGGCGCGGCGAGGACTACACGATCCTCGACACCTCCGGCCCCGCCTTCAGCTACCACCCCGACAAGCTGTCGATGGAGCGCACCGAGGACGCCGCGTTCGGCCCGCTCGACCGCATCGGCCAGCTCACCATGCGCAACCTCGACATCGCCGACTCCCGCGCCAAGCTGGAGCAGTACGCCGGGCTCGGCATGGTGGGCAGCCCCCACCAGTCGCTCCTCGGCGCTCCGCAGGCGACGGCCAGCGGCCTCATCGGCTCCCTCGACGAGGGCGGCGCCGAGGCCATCGCGGCCCGCGGCGAGTCGATCACGTCCCCCTCGGAGGTTCCCGAGGACGACGTGCTGCTCGACAACGCCGCCATGGAGTTCGGCACCGACTGATCCGTCCCGCTTCGACCGCCCCGCGTGCCCGCGAGCACGCGGGGCGTCGTCGTCTCTAGGGGGAGTTCGCCCTGCTCAGACCCGGTGCCGCCGTCAGGGGGCCGCCCTACGGCCTGCCGCGGCGCACTCAGAGCCTCTTGTCACGATGATTCTGGTAACAAACATTTCCCAAGATAACCGGTCTATCGGGTTGTCATTGACTGGAATTGTTGGAACATATGGTTCGAGTCCTGAGTGAGGTCCAAAGATCGCTTACCGCGAATAAGGGTCGGCGGCGAGGGGAAAGGGGCAACGCTCATGCACCAGCGTGCTGTCCGGAATTTGGCCAAGTTGGAGACCACGCAGGCCAGGATCACGCGTATCTTCGACGCGGCCGCCGGCGGGAAGAACAACTTCCTGGTCGACAAGGACGCGGTGCGCCATTTCGATCAAGCCGCCCCGGCCCTGACGAACGCGGCCCACGCGGTGCTGGAGTTCTTGTCGCGGGTGATCCGCCATCTGGCGGTGCAGGAAGAAGTGGATCAATTCCTGATCGTCGGCAGCGGTATTCCGAGCGGGCTGTCCGCCGGGCGGAATCTGCACGATTTGGCGAAGCACCCGGGCGGGCCCGCCCCGAGAGTCCTGTACGTCGAGAACAACCCCATGGTGGTGACCTTGGCGCAGGCCACCATCGAGCCGTTCACCGACCTGGTGCGCGTGGTGGAGGGAGACGTGCGGGAGATCGACGAGGTGCTCGACCACCACGTGGTCAGGACCTTCATCGACTGGGACCGCCCGGTGGCGGTGCTCCTGCTGTCGGCCTACAGCCTGCACGATGAGGAGTATGCCCACTATGTCATCAAGCGACTCCGTCACACGGCTCCCGCTGGTAGTTTCCTCACCCTTCTGCACACCACGTTCGACGGTGTCCCACCGGAGTTGCTGCCCGCCATCGACGACCTGCTCGCGATGACGCTCCCCCACCTGGCCGTACGCTCGAAAGAGGAAGTGGCGGCCCTGTTAGAGGGACTCGATCTGGTGGCGCCCGGCCTGGTCTGGGTACCGGAGTGGCGGCCGCTGGGCGAGGATCTCTCCTGCCAGGAGGAGCCCAGCAAGTCCGGCAACTACGGCGCTGTCGCCCGAATCCCCTGAAAGCACGTCACGTCTCGTTTGCAAACTTTTCCGGTGCGCATTCACAAGAGTGAGGGCGAACGTTTATCGTGGAGTTGGGAGCGCTCCCAAAACCGAGAGATGTGATGCGTATGGCCCTCCAACCGGGGTCCTTGTCAGCGCCACCGACCCGCATGGTGGAGTACCTGCTGCCGTCCGTGCCGTCGGGCGTCGGCAGGGCCCGCGAGCTGATCAGGACCGATCTGACCGACTGGGGACTCGCGCACGTCGTGGACGACTGCCTGCTCATCGTCAGCGAGCTGGTCACCAACGCCGTACGCTACGGGGGCTCCGCCTACGCCCTGCGCCTCGAGGAGCGCGCGGGCGAGGTCTACGGGGAGGTCTTCGACCCGGGCGAGGGCGTGCCGCGCCCGCGGGCCGCGGACATGGACGCGATCTCGGGGCGGGGGCTGCAGATCGTCGGGGCGATCGCCGACGCCTGGGGCGTGACGGCCACGGACAACGGCAAGGTCGTGTGGTTCTGCGTCACACCGTGAACACTGTGAGCCACATCTCATGCTGACCGGGTAAGCTGCAGGGGTCCTTCAGGCAATCCCCAGGTAAGACAGGTAGCCTCGCTCGGCATGAAGTGGCAGCGCACAATCAACGGAGCGCTGGCCAGGTACACAGGATTCCAGCTCAACCGAGTAGGTAAAGCGGGGCAAGTGGCGGCGCCCAAGCCCGCCCCGGAGAAACGGCCGCAGTCGCCGTTCCGCCCGCCCGCCGATCCCGAGACCGACCGCCTCGTCAAGGCGCCGGTGTTCATCATCTCGCCGGTGCGATCGGGCTCGACGCTGCTGCGGGCGATGCTCAACGCCCACCCCGACCTGCACGCTCCCCATGAGCTGCACGTACGCCGGTTGCGCGTGGAATTCGATACCTCGCTGGCGGAGAAGGCCATGGAGGCCCTCGGGCACAACAGGGCCGACCTCGAACACCTGCTGTGGGACCGCGTGCTCCACCGTGAGCTGGTCCGCAGCGGCAAGCGGTTCATCGTGGAGAAGACGCCGGCTAACGCGTTCGCGTACGAGCGGCTGGCGGCCTGCTGGCCGGACGCGCGGTTCGTGTTCCTGCTGCGCCACCCCGCCTCCATCGCGGCCTCCTGGTACGAAGCCAGCCCCGGCAAACGCGACCGCGACGAGGCGGCGGCCGACGCCCTGCGCTACATGAAGGCCGTGCAGCGGGCCCGCACGGCCCTGCCCGGCCTGACCGTGCGCTACGAGGAGCTGACCGCCGAGCCGGAGAAGATCGGGCGCGGCATCTGCGACTTCCTGTCGGTGCCGTGGTCGCCGCAGCTCCTGTCGTACGGCAAGCCCGAGGTGGTCACCAAGGGCCTGGGCGACTGGAAGGACAAGATCCAGTCGGGCACCGTGCAGCGCGGGCGCGACCTGCCCGGCGCCGACGAGATCCCCGACGTGCTCAAGGACATGTGCCGGACCTGGGAGTACCTCTCGTGAAGCTCCGCTACATGCTGCTGCACGCCTACGGCATGGGCGGCACCATCCGTACCGTCGTCAACCAGGCGCACGCCATGGTCGAGGCGGGCCACGACGTCGAGATCGTCAGCGTGGTCCGCCGCCGTGACGAGCCGCAGTTCGCCATCGACCCGCGGGTGCGGCTGTCCGCGCTGGTCGACCAGCGCGACGGCGTCGCGGCCGACTCGCTGGCCCGCAAGGTGTGGCGGCGCGCCCGCGGCAAGATCGTCCCGTACGGCGAGTTCGCCGCCGAATACTTCACCGAGCGGGTGGAGGGGGCGGTCATCGACTACGTCTCCGGGCTGCGCGACGGCATCCTCGTCACCACCCGCCCCGCGCTCAACCTGATCGCCGCCCGCCGCGCCAACGCCGGCGTGATCCGGGTGGCCCAGGAGCACATGAACCTCGCCTCCTACCACGAGGCCGTACGCGAGCAGATCGGCCGCCACTACGGCCGCTTCGACGCCATCGCCGTGCTCACCGAGACCAGCCGGCGCGAATACACGGACCTGCTGTCCGGCACCCCTGTGGTCCGCATCCCCAATGCCGTCCACATGGACCAGCGCAAGCACACCGAGCAGAGCAACCCCATCGTGATCGCGGTGGGGCGGCTGGTGCCGCAGAAGGGCTTCGACATGCTCATCCCGGCCTTCGCCGCCGCGGCGGCCGAGCATCCGGGATGGAAGCTGCGCATCTTCGGCACCGGGCCGTCGAAGGAACGGCTGCAGGAGCGGATCAACGAGAGCGGCATGCGCGACCGCATCAAGCTCATGGGACGCAGCAACCGCATCCACGAGGAGCTGGCGAAGTCGTCCGTCTACGCGCTCAGCTCGCGCATCGAGGGCCTGCCGATGGCCATGATCGAGGCCATGGGCCACGCCCTGCCGATCGTCGCCTTCGACTGCCCCACCGGGCCCGCCGACGTGCTGACCCCCGGCAAGGACGGCATCCTGGTGCCGCCCAGAGACGTCGACGCGCTCGCCCGGTCGCTCAGCCACGTCATGGGCGACCGCGACCTGCGCGTCCGGCTGGGCGCCGCCGCGGCGGAGACCGCCCACGGCTACACGCCCGAGGTCGTCATGCCGCTCTGGGAGAAGCTCTTCGCCGCACTGGCGGCGGGCGCCCCGCTCACGGACCCCGCCTGGGCGGCCCGCTGAACGACCGGCCGGTCTGCGCAGCCGGTCTGCGCAGCCGGTCTGCGCGGCTTGCCGAAGCATTTGCGAGCCCATAGCCATTGACGCGCCGTTCGCGGAAAGCATCCCGGTGTGCGGAACGTCGAAACGGTGCTGGCCGGTCTGGACGCCGCCAGGCCCGGCCTGGAGGAGCTCTACCGCGACCTGCACGCCCACCCGGAACTCAGCCACCAGGAACACCGCACCGCCGCCAAGGTGGCCGACGAGCTGCGCGCCCTCGGCTACGAGGTGCACTGCGGCATCGGCGGCACCGGCGTCGTCGGCGTGCTGCGCAACGGCGCCGGCCCGTGCGTGCTGTCCCGCGCCGAGCTGGACGCGCTGCCGGTCGAGGAGGAGACCGGCCTCCCGTACGCGAGCACCGCGACCGACGCCGGCGGCCGCCCGCTCATACACGCCTGCGGCCACGACCTGCACATGGCCTGCCTCCTGGGCGCCGCCCGGCTGCTGTCACAGGCCACCGACGCCTGGCGCGGCACGCACGTCGCGCTGTTCCAGCCGGCCGAGGAGACCGGCGACGGCGCCCGCGCGATGCTCGCCGACGGGCTGACCGAGCGCGTGCCCAGGCCGGAGGTCTGCCTGGCCCAGCACGTGCTGCCCTATCCCGCCGGCCAGGTGCTGACCCGCCCCGGCCCGGTGCTGTCGGCCGCCGACGACTACCGCGTCACCCTGTACGGCCGCTCGGCCCACGCCTCCACCCCCGACCGGGGCGTCGATCCGGTGGTGCTGGCCTCGATGCTGGTCGTGCGGCTGCAGACGGTCGTCGCGCGGGAGGTGAGCGCGCTGTCCCCGGTGGTGCTCACGGTCGGCAGCATCCATTCCGGTACGAACCCCAGCAACATCCCGGAGCGGGCCGAGATCCAGATCAACGTGCGGACGTACCAGGAGGACGTACGGCGGCGCGTCAAGGACGCCGTCACCCGCATCGCCCGCGCGGAGAGCGCGGCATCCGACGCCCCTCGGCCGCCGGAGATCGACCACTTCGGCATGTTCCCGCCCACGGTCAACGACGAGGCGGCCACCGCGAAGGTCGCCGCCGCCTTCGCCGCCCGCTTCGACGGCCGGGCGGTGCCGCTCGACCTGCAGACGGCCAGCGAGGACTTCAGCGAGATCCCTGACGCCTTCGGGGTGCCGTACACGTACTGGGCGTTCGGCGGGGCGGAGCCGGCCGCGTACGAGGAGGCGGCCGGGCGCGACACCATCGCCGCCGACGTCCCCGGCAACCACAGCACCCGCTTCGCCCCGCCGATCCGGCCCACGCTGGACACCGGCGTTCAGGCGGCCGTGGTCGCGGCCCTCGCCTGGCTCGCCCCTGACCCTTCGGCAAGCTGAACTGCCAAGAGCCACGGAACGTTTCTCGTCTTTCACCACAGACTCCAGCAAAAGCCCATCAACTGACGGAAACCGTGGGCGACGAGATCGGCCGCACCGCCACCTCAGGCCATTTCTGGATTAACGCCTTCGAGGCCGCTCGTCAGCCAGACCGGACGGGCCAGACCGGGCAGCGGGCAGACCGGGCAGCCGGGCAGCCGGGCAGACCGGGCAGCAGCCCAGACTGGGCGGCGGCTCTTGGCCGATCATGCCTGGTCATATCGGATGTCGCGGGTCAGGTGCCCGATGGCGGACGCGGCTGCGGGGCGGCTCGCAAGTCCTCGTGAAGGGCCATTTTTCGCGCTAAATGAAAAGCCGCATGTCCCGAAAAATCGGTAAATGTGGCTGCGCTCACGACGCCGGCCTTATCGGGAAATGATTGTCGTTATTGCCGCACACACGTACGCTGTCCCTGACCTTTCAAAGAAGGGACATCTGGTGCGCAAGGCCCTGATCCCGTTACTTGTCACCATCCTGGTGGTGTTCTCGGCCCAGCAACTCCTCACCCCCGTCCTCGCCCCCCTCTCCCGCGAGCTGCACCTGACCGAGACCCAGCTCGGGCTCGTCGTCACCGCCGCCGCCACGTCCCTGACCATCGCCAGCCCGCTGTGGGGGATGGCGCTGCGGCGGCTCGGGTTACGCCTGGTGCTGCTGTGCGGGCTCGGCCTGGCGACGGCGGGCATGACCGGCTTCGGGGTCGTCGCCGCGGTGGGGCTCGACGGCCACCTGTCCTCCCCCGTGCTGTTCGGCCTGCTGCTGGTGACCCGCAGCCTGATCTTCGGCGCGGGCCTGGCCGCGCTGCCGGTGGCCACGCTCGCCGTCGCCGCCGCGAGCACCACCACGCAGGCCGAGCGCACCCGCGCCACCGGGCTGATCGGCGCGGCGCAGGGGCTCTCCCTGGTGCTCGGCCCGGCCGGCGGCGGCGCGCTGGCCGTGGTCTCGCTCATGCTGCCGCTCTACCTGGCGCCCGTCGTGTGCCTGCTGCTCACGGTGTGGGTGCTGGTCACCGTACGGCCGCCGGCGGCGCCCGCTCCCCCGCCCGAACAGCCGGTGGCGCGGCTGCGCCCGTGGGACGCGCGCATGTGGCCGCTGCTCGCGATCGGCTTCTGCCTCTACTTGTCGCTCGGCCTGGTGCAGGTGATCGTCGGCTTCCTGCTGGCCGACCGGCTCCATTTGGGGCCCCAGGAGACCGCGGGGGCGGTGGGCGTCACGCTGGTCGCGGCCGGGCTGGTGCTCGTGGCCGTGCAGGGCGCGCTCATCCCGGTGCTGCGCTGGCCGGTGCTGCGGCTGATGCGGGCCGGCGCCCCGCTCACGGCGGCGGCGTTCGCGCTGCTCGCGGCGGCGGACACGCTCTGGCTGATCGCCGCCGCGTTCGTGCTGCTGGGGCTGGGGCTCGGGCTGGCGGCGCCGGGCTTCACCGCCGCGCCGACCCTGGTGGCGGGGCCCGGCCAGCACGCCTCGGTGGCGGGGCTGATCAACGCCACGATCGGCACCACGTTCATCGTCGGCCCGCTGCTCGGCACGGCCCTGTACGAGGTCGCCGCCGTCCTGCCGATCCTGACCGCGCTGGGCGCCGCGACGACGGCGCTCGCGCTGAGCTGGCTCTCCCCCGCCGTCCGCCAGGCCGTCCCCGTGACGCCCTAAGGGCAGGCGGGGCAGCCCGTCCCGGCCGCCAGCCTCGACGCCGTCTCCTCGACCAGGGCGACCCGCTCGTCCGGCGGTCCGGCCGGCAAGTCGATGAGGTGGTAGCCGAACGCCCGGTAGGTCTCCTCGTGGAGGCGTTCGAACTCCAGGGACTCCTCGAAGGTGATCCTGCGGGCGTCGGTCGGCTCGCAGAAACCGAGGTTGCGGACGAAGAAGACGTGCCGGTCGTACACCCCTTCCCGGGCCAGTCGCTCGATCTCGGTGGTCAGGGCGGACGGGACGGGGTGGCCGACGTACGTGGCGAGCGCGTGGGTGCAGACGGGCGACCGATCGAAGAACCGCACGGCGACCCCGCCCGGGCCCGCGTCCGCCTGCTCCTGTCTGCGGCGCTGCAGGTCGGCGACCTTGGCGATGAAGGCGGGGCGGGTCCACGGCTCGGAGTCGCCGCGGGCCTGCTCGGCCGCGATGACCGCGGTGGCCGCCTCCTCGACGGTGACGTGGCCGCGCGCGGCCAGGCCGCGCAGGATCGTGGTCTTCCCGGCCCCGGGGGTGCCGGTGATGATGTAACGCATCGTCCTCGCATGATCGCAGGGGTGGGCGCGGCGGCCCACCCCGGGGTGTGCGGTCAGATCTCGTCCACGCTGCTCGGCTCGCGCCGGGACAGATCGATACCGAGCTCCTCCGCCGCGCGGAAGACGTCCTCGTCGGTGTCGCGCATGTCGATGGACGAGCCGTCGCTGGAGAGCACCTCGACGTTGAGGCACAGCGACTGCATCTCCTTGATCAGCACCTTGAACGACTCGGGAATGCCCGGCTCGGGGATGT
>NZ_JBFAQA010000020.1:128730-203918 GCF_040677005.1 Nonomuraea sp. NPDC049421 | reverse complement strand
GGCACCGCCGTCCAGCTCTGGGACTGCAACACCGGCACCAACCAGCAGTGGAGCCAGACCTCATCCGGTGAGCTGCGCGTCTACGGCAACAAGTGTCTCGACGCCGGAGGCAGCGGCAACGGCGCCCGCATCCAGATCTACTCGTGCTGGGGCGGCGACAACCAGAAGTGGCGCGTGAACTCCGACGGCAGCATCACCGGCGTCCAGTCGAACCTCTGCCTCGACGCCGTCGGCCAGGGCACCGGCAACGGCACGGGCCTGCAGCTTTACACCTGCCACGGTGGCGCGAACCAGCGGTGGACCTACAACTCCGGGTCCTGACCGCGGCTTGAGCTCTCGTCCCGGTCCCGGACGGGCGGTTCCGGGACGAGACAGCCGCGCTCGTAACGTAACTCGATCAGCATGAAATTTTCATGAGCTCGCTCCGCGCACAGCGGTCCTCCTGACGACGTGAAACGCCAGGCAGGAGCGCCGCGCCCCGTCCGGCGGCGGGGCGTCCTTCGTTGACGATTCGTTGACGGCGGGCCGGACCGTCGGATGTACTCCCCGACAACGCACCCTGAGAAGAAGGGACGAGTCGTCATGCGAAGCGAAATGTTAGCGCTAACAACACGGTTATGTACGTGCTGGAGGTCCCCGTGAGGCGTGCGCTGGCGATCCTCTCGGCCCTCGCGCTCGTCGGCGTGCTGCTGACGCCGACGACCCAGGCGGCCCAGGCGGCCACCGTGGACACCAACGCCTGGTACGTCCTGGTCAACCGCAACAGCGGCAAGGCGCTCGACGTCTACAACCTGGCCACCGATGACGGCGCCCGCATCACCCAGTGGAGCCGTAACAACCAGAACCAGCAGCAATGGCAGTTCGTCGACTCCGGCGGCGGCTACTACCGGATCAAATCCCGCCATTCCGGCAAGGTCCTCGACGTGTCCGGCTTCTCCACCGCCAACGGCGCACCCGTCGTCCAGTGGAGCGACCACAACGGCACCAACCAGCAGTGGCGGCTGGCCGACAGCTCCGACGGCCACGTCCGCTTCATCAACCGCAACAGCAACAAGGCCCTCGAAGTGCAGAACGCCTCCACCGCCGACGGCGGCAACATCGTGCAGTACGACGACTGGGGCGGCGCCAACCAGCAATGGCAGCTCGTCGAGGTCGACGGCGGCGACCCCGGCAACCCCGGTGACACCTACGGCAACCCCGTCGTCTGGCAGGACTTCGCCGACGGCGACATCATCCGGGTCGGCGACGCCTACTACTACTCGGCCTCGACCATGCACTACTCCCCCGGCGCGCCGATCCTGCGCTCGTACAACCTGGTCGACTGGGAGTACGCCGGGCACTCGGTGCCGCGGCTCGACTTCGGCTCGGGCGCGTACGACCTGAGCGGCGGACGGGCGTACGTGAAGGGCATCTGGGCCTCGACGCTCAACTACCGGCCGAGTAACTCCACCTACTACTGGATCGGCTGCATCGAGTTCAACCGCACGTACGTCTACACCGCCTCCGCCGTGGACGGCACCTGGACCAAGCGCTCGCAGATCAACAACTGCTACTACGACGCGGGCCTGCTGATCGACACCGACGACACCATGTACGTCGCCTACGGCAACGGCACCATCAGCGTCGCCCAGCTCTCCGCCGACGGGCTGAGCCAGGTGCGGGCGCAGCAGGTGTTCCAGACGCCGAGCAGCGTCGGCACCCTCGAGGGCGCCCGCTTCTACAAGCGCAACGGCTACTACTACATCTGGCTGACCAGGCCCGCCAACGGCCAGTACGTGCTCCGCTCGACCTCCCCGTGGGGCCCGTACGAGATGCGCCAGGTCCTGCTCGACCTGCCCGGTCCCATCTCCGGCGGAGGCGTGCCGCACCAGGGCGGGCTCGTCCAGACGCAGAACGGCGACTGGTACTACATGTCCTTCGTCGACGCCTACCCCGGCGGCCGGGTCCCGGCGCTCGCGCCGATCACGTGGAGCGGCGACTGGCCGGTGCTGCAGACCGTCAACGGACGCTGGGGCGTGACGTACCCGAAGCCGAACATCCAGACGTCCAGGACCGTGGCGTCCATGATCGGCCCCGACACGTTCTCGTCGGGCACCCTCGGCCACCGCTGGGAGTGGAACCACAACCCCGACACCAGCCGTTTCTCCACCGGCAACGGCCTGCGCCTGCAGACCGCGACCGTCACGAACGACCTCTACAACGCCCGCAACACGCTGACCCACCGCATCCAGGGGCCGCAGTCCACGGCGACGATCGAGCTCGACTACGCGCAGATGGCCGACGGCGACCGCGCCGGCCTGGCGATGCTGCGCGACCAGTCGGCGTGGATCGGCGTCCGGCGCGACAACGGCGTCACCCGGGTCGCGATGACCGACGGGCTGACCATGAACAGTTCGTGGCAGACCACCGGCACCGGCACGGAGGCGGCGAGCGCTCCCGTCTCGGGCGGCCGGATCTGGTTGCGGGTGACCGCCGACGTCCGGCCTGGGTCGGGGCGGCAGGCGCGCTTCTCGTACAGCACGGACGGCAGCACGTACGTGAGCCTCGGCCGGGCGTTCACGCTGAACAACGCCTGGCAGTTCTTCATGGGCTACCGCTTCGGGATCTTCAACTACGCCACCCGGTCACTCGGCGGCGCGGTGACCGTGCGCCGCTTCGACCTCACCGCACCCTGATCGAACCCCCTCTCGAGAAAGGCATGCTTCGTGAACCGCAGACTCCTGGTCGTCCTCGCGGCGCTGGGCTCGTTATTGGCGAGCCTGCTCGTCGCCCTGCCGGCCCGCGCGGCCACCGTGGACACCAACGCCTGGTACATCCTGGTCAACCGCAACAGCGGCAAGGCGCTGGACGTCTACAACCTGGCCACGAACGACGGCGCCCGCATCACCCAGTGGAGCCGTAACAACCAGAACCAGCAGCAGTGGCAGTTCGTGGACTCGGGCGGCGGCTACTACCGCATCAAGTCCCGTCATTCCGGCAAGGTGCTCGACGTCTACAACTTCTCCACCGCCAACGGCGGCTCCATCGTCCAGTGGAGCGACCACAACGGCACCAACCAGCAGTGGCGGCTGGCCGACAGCTCCGACGGCCACGTGCGGTTCATCAACCGCAACAGCAACAAGGCGCTGGAGGTGCAGGGCGCGTCCACCGCGGACGGCGGGAACATCGTGCAGTACGACGACTGGGGCGGCGCCAACCAGCAGTGGCAGCTCGTCAAGGTGGACGGCGGCACCGACCCCGGCAACCCCGGGCAGTGCGACCTGCCGTCGAGCTACCGCTGGACCTCGACGGGGCCGCTGGCGCAGCCGCGGTCGGGCTGGGTGTCGCTCAAGGACTTCACCGTCGCCCCCTACAACGGCCGGCACCTGGTCTACGCGACCACGCACGACACCGGCACGCGCTGGGGGTCGATGAACTTCAGCCCGTTCAGCAACTGGTCGGAGATGGGCTCGGCCAGCCAGAACGCCATGAACTCCGGCACCGTCGCGCCCACCCTGTTCTACTTCGCGCCGCGCAACATCTGGGTGCTGGCCTACCAGTGGGGCAGCTCGGCCTTCTCGTACCGGACCTCCACCGACCCCACCAACCCGAACGGCTGGTCGGGCGAGCAGCCACTGTTCACCGGCAGCATCTCCGGCTCCGGCACCGGCCCGATCGACCAGACGCTCATCGGTGACGGCTCGAACATGTACCTGTTCTTCGCCGGGGACAACGGCCGGATCTACCGGGCGAGCATGCCCATCGGGAACTTCCCCGGCAACTTCGGCTCGTCCTCGACGATCATCATGAGCGACTCGACGAACAACCTGTTCGAGGGCGTGCAGGTCTACAAGCTGCAGGGCCAGAACAAGTACCTGATGCTGGTCGAGGCGATCGGCTCGCAGGGACGCTACTTCCGTTCGTTCACGGCGACCAGCCTGAACGGCACGTGGACGCCGCAGGCGGCGAGCGAGGGCAACCCGTTCGCCGGCAAGGCCAACAGCGGCGCGACGTGGACCAACGACATCAGCCACGGCGAGCTGGTCAGGGCGAGCGCGGACCAGACGTTCACCGTGGACCCCTGCAACCTGCAGCTCCTCTACCAGGGCCGCAGCCCGAACAGCGGCGGCGACTACGGCCTCCTCCCCTACCGCCCCGGCCTGCTCACCTTGCAGCGCTGAGGCCGTGAATCCAGGCCGGGGCCGCCCAGCGGCCCCGGCCTCCCGCTGTCATCGATGCCGCCGAAAACTAAGGTCCGAAGTCCCGAAAACAGCTGGCTAGACTTTCGGCATGAGCATGGTCGCAGGGCCGCCCGACGACGGCGCCACGCAGCCACGGCCGCTGACCATCGCGCAGCTCGCCGAGCTGGCCCAAGTCTCCACGGCCACCGTCTCGAAGGTCGTCAACGGCCGTACGGAGGTCAGGCCGGAGACCCGCGCGCTCATCGAGCGGCTCATCCACGAGCACGGCTACCGGCCGCAACGGCGCCGCGCCCCCTTCGCGCCCCTGGTGGAGCTGGCCTTCGACACGCTCGACGGCGAGGCGCCCGCCGAGGTCGCGGCAGGCGTCGAACGGGTGACGCGCGAGCACGGCATGGCCGTGACGCTGTCGCGGCTGCGGCACGGCGACGACCAGGGCAGAGACTGGATCGAGGGGGTGCTCAGCCGCCGTCCCACGGGCGTGATCTCCGTGTTCTCCAGCCTCACCGGCACAGAACGCGAGCAGCTCGCCACCCGCGGCATCCCCCTCGTCCTGCTCGATCCGCGAGACGAGCAGCCGGCCGAGGTCGCCTCGGTGGGCGCGAGCGACTGGAGCGGCGGCCTCATGGCCACCCGCCACCTGCTCTCACTCGGCCACCGCCGCATCGCCGCCGTCGCGGGCCCGGCCGACGCCCTGGCCGCCCGTGCCCGCCTCGACGGCTACCGCACCGCGCTCGACATGGCCGGCCTGCCCGTCGACCCCGGGCTGATCGCCGGCCCAGGAGACGCCCCTGAGCGCCTCCTTCGGCTGCCGTCCCCTCCGACGGCCATCCTCACCTGCGACGACGGCCAGGCCGGCGGGGTCTACCGCGCCCTGCACCGGCTCGGCCTGCGCATCCCCGAAGACGTCAGCGTGATCGGCTTCGACGCCCCGCTGGCCGGCCGGTGGATGGACCCGCCCCTCACCACGATCCGCCGCCCGCTCCCCGAGATGGCCGCGACGGCCGCCGACCTGGTCCTCGCCCTGGCCCGCGGCGATCGCTCGGTCCGGCACCGCGTGGAGCTGGGCACCGATCTCCTCCTCCGAGGAAGCACCACAGCTGCCGAACGTTACTGTCGAGTCACCGAAAACAATCTTGACGCTCGTCGGCGGGGCGGCTTAGCCTGACGCCGCATGCTGCCGTACGCCGGAAGAGGGACAGATTGCGGCCACCCGCCGAGCGCCACCTCCCGATCATGGCCGACGTGGCCAGGCTGGCGGGCGTTTCCCAGCAGACCGTCTCCCGCGTCTTGAACAAGCACCCGAGAGTGCGCGAGGCGACGCGGGCGCGCGTCCTGCACGCCATCGGCATCCTCGGCTACCGCCGCAACCTGGCCGCGCGAGCGCTGGTCACCAGACGCTCCCACCGGCTCGGCGTGATCGGCTTCAACACCACCCTGTACGGCCCCGCCAGAACCGTCCACGGCATCGAACAAGCGGCCAGAGAAGCCGGATACTTCGTCAGCGTCCTGAGCCTGCGCACCATCAACGCCCCCACCGCGACCGCGGCCGTCAGCAGCCTGGTGGAGCAGGGCGTGGACGAGGCCATCGGGCATCTGGTCGAGCAGGGCGTGGACGGTGTCGTCGTGGTCGCGCCGCAGCACGCCGCCGCGCGAGCCCTGGCCGGCCTGCCTCCCGGCCTGCCCGCCGTGGCGATCGAGTACCCGCACCACGGCCACGTGCCCGTGGTCCGCGTGGACCAGGCCGAAGGCGCGCGGCAGGCGACCGCTCTCCTCCTCGCGCTGGGCCACGAGACCGTCTGGCACGTCAGCGGCCCGGACGGCTGGCTGGAGTCCGAGGGACGACGTGAGGGATGGCGAGCCGCCCTGTCGGCGGCGGGACGCAGGATCCCCGAGCCGCTGACGGGCGACTGGACGCCGAGATCCGGATACGTGGCCGGCGGAGAGCTGGCCCGGGTCTCCGGCCTGAGCGCGGTGTTCGTGGCGAACGACCAGATGGCGCTCGGCCTGCTGCGGGCGTTCAGCGAGGCGGGGATCAGGGTGCCCGAGCAGGTGTCCGTGGTGGGGTTCGACGACGTCCCTGAGTCGGCGTACTTCACCCCCGCTCTCACCACCGTCCGGCAGGACTTCGGTCAGGTCGGCAGGCTGAGCATCGAGCTGCTGCTCGGGCGGATGGACGCGACGGAACCCGTCGCTCACGAGGTACTGGTCGTTCCGCCCCAGCTCATAGCCCGCGACAGCACCGCGAGGGCGCGGAACGTACGCTGAAGGCCTGATCTTGGTGGGCCGGGACCGCCCTGGTTCGGGTTCGCCTGGCTAGACTGCGGCCATGACCACGGAGTCGTCTCCACTCACCATCGCCCAGCTCGCCGAGCTGGCCGGCGTCTCCACCGCGACGGTCTCCAAGGTCGTGAACGGCCGTTCAGAAGTGTCCTCCGAGACCCGCGCCGCCGTCGAAGAGCTCATCCGCCGCCACGGCTACCGCCGCCAGCGCCGCCGCTCCACCCCCACGGCCCTGGTCGAGCTGGTCTTCCACGCCCTCGAGGGCGACTACCCCGTCGAGATCACCAAGGGCGTGGCGCAGGTCGCCCGCAAGCACGAGCTGACGGTGGCGGTCTCCGACGTCCACCGTGACAGCGCCGAGGGCGACGCCTGGCTGGAGGGCGTGCTGCGGCGGCGGCCGAGCGGCGTGATCGCGGTGTTCTCCGGCCTCACCCTGGCCCAGCACGACCTGCTCGCCCGCCGCGAGATCCCGCTCGTCCTGCTCGACCCCGCCGACACCCCCGGCGGCGACGTCCCGTCCGTCGGCGCGGGCAACTGGCACGGCGGCCTGACCGCCACCCGCCACCTCCTCGACCTCGGCCACCGCCGCATCGCCATCATCACGGGGCCCGACTCCGCCCTGTCCAGCCGCGCCCGCCTCGACGGCTACCGCACCGCCCTCGACATGGCCGGCCTGCCCGTCGACCCCGAGCTGATCGGCCGCGGCGACTTCCTCATCCAGGGCGGCCTGGCCGAGGCCCTGCGCATGCTGCGTCTGCCCGACCGCCCCACGGCCTTCTTCGCCACCAACGACGGCCAGGCCATCGGCGTCTACCACGCCGCCCACCAGCTCGGCCTGCGCATCCCCGAGGACCTCAGCGTCATCGGCTTCGACGACCTGCCCTCCGTCCGCTGGGCCATCCCACCCTTGACCACGATCCGCCAGCCGTTGGCCGACATGGCCGCCGCCGCGACGTCGATGCTCCTGACCTTGGCCCAAGGCGAACAACTGACGCAAAACCGCGTCGAGCTGGCCACCGAACTCATCATCCGCGCAAGCACCGCCCCACCCGCCTGACCCGAACCCCGCGGAATGCGCCGGCGACGAGGCGGCCCCCAAGCGCATGCGCATTTCCCGCGCTGCCGGTGAGACCGCTCATGAGAAAGTGGAAAGGTGACCGCGCGACCTACCGGTGATGGGGACGCCGAGGACCTTCAAGCGGTTCACGACCTATTGGGCACTCAGGATGCCGAGAAAGACGCGCGGACTCTCCTGGGCGAGCAGTACGCCGCCATAAAGCACAAGGACCCCGATCCACACGCGGACATCGACTCTGTTCTGATCTCCAGGGCGCTGGAGTGGGGCGCTGAGGCGGCCATCGCAGGGGTGATAGGAAACGCCATCTACGATGGCGCCAAGAGCGCCGTTCGGGCATTCGTGCGTAGGCGTCGCCCGGACCGCGACACGGGCCTCGATGCAAACGAAGCCAGAGCGTTCGCACTTTATGTGCTGGCTTATCTGGTCGTATCCAAGAAGGCCGACTTGTTCATGTGGCGCGACTCGCCGCCTCAACCGATCTCCATCGAGCGGGACGGGGTGGAAGCAGGTGGGTGCCCCGATGCAGCCGCTTGCCGACAAGGGCGGTGGATGCGGGATCTAGTCAAGCCCCGAGCGAGCCGCCGGCGTTAATCGGGCAGCGTCCGACACCGGCCTCGGGTCCCCGGTGAAATCTGTCGGTGGGGCGATCTATCGTCCCCGCCATGACTGCAGCGACGCAGGCGTACACGTACGCCGCGCCTTCCTCCCTTGTCGACGGTCACCTCGGGTTGGCGACCTCCGGTGGCAGGGCCCTGTCCGGGCCGGCCCTCGCTCCGCGCTTCTTCAGCGGCGTGGTCACTCAGGCGGCTCCGGCCGCGGCTGCGCTGCTCGGCGTCGCCGATGTGGCGCTCGCCCGCTACCACCAGCCGCAGTCGCGGCCCGGCTGGGTACGCGACCCGGTCGTCACGTGCAACGGCGACCGGCTGCGCTTCGAGTCGTTCTCCGCCTGCGGCGGCGTCTACGCCCGGCTCGACCTGCTGGGCGGCGCGCTCGACGGCGAGGTGTTCGACCGGGGCACCACCAACGTCGACGTGAACGCGCCCCTGCGCGAGGCGCTGGCCCGCATCGGCGCGCGCGATCCGCTGCACCTCGGGGTGGGCCTCGACGAGCTGGTGGTGACCACGGGCGACGGCGCGGTGGTGGAGAAGAAGGTGCCGCTGCCCGAGCGCTGGCTGCGCGGGTTCGCCGAGGTGCAGGTGATCGCCTCGGGCATGGACCAGCGGGGCGAGCTGGCGGGCATGGCGGCGGTGCGGTTCCTGCGCGGGCTGCCCAAGCGCGGCACGCTGTGGGTGACGCAGGCGGGGCGGGAGCTGAAGGCGTCGGAGCGGCAGATGCCGGGGTCCGTACGCCTGGCCGGCCCCCACCGGCTCGCCACCCTGCTGCCGCTGCTGCGCTTCGCCAAGACCCTGCGCGTCTACGGCGCGGCCGACGCCGCCTCCAGCGCCTGGGAGCTGGAGCTGCCCGGCATGCGTTACACGCTGACCCTCTCCCCCGAGGGCTGGCGCGGCTTCTCCGGTGAGGGCGCGGTGCTCCACGACCTCGCCACCGACGAGGCCGAGAACGACGCCGACGTGGTGGGCATGCTGCTCAACTTCGAGCCTGAGGTCGAGATCGGCCTGCTGGCCGACCGGGCGGGCATCCCCGCCGACCGCGTACGCGCCGCGCTGACGCAGCTCGGCGTCGCCGGCCGGGTCGGCTACGACCTGGCGGAGGCCGCGCACTTCCACCGCGAGCTGCCGTACGACAAGGACAACGTGCTGCTGCTCAACCCGCGCCTGGCCAAGGCGCGCAAGCTGGCCGAGGCGGGCGCGGTGCGGCTCGAGGGCGAGCTGGCGACCGTGCGCACCTCGGGCGGCGAGCGGCGGGTGTCGCTGACCGACGGGTCGTGTACGTGCGAGTGGTGGTGGGACCATCGCGGCTCCCGGGGGCCGTGCAAGCACGTGCTGGCCGCCAGGATCGTCGCCCGCGCCGCCGCGGAGGTCTCCCGATGAGCCTCTGGACGGAGATCCGTACGCTGATCAGCGAGGACCGGACCGCCCGGCTGGCGGACCGCCTGGTCGCGCTCACCGACGAGGAGCGCGCTGAGCTGGCGGGCCGGTTGCCCGGCCTGGTCAAGGAGCTGCGCGAGGCGTTGACGGAGAGGCTGCGCGCCGAATACCACGAGAACCACGAGGACATGATCTCCTGGCGGGTCACCGACGGGATCAGGATGGTGGCCGGCGGGCTGCTGCTGGCCGGGGTGGGGCTCATCGGCGGGCCCGCTGCGGCGGTGTCGTGGATGACCAGCCGCGACGTCAACCGCCGCTGG
Organism: Nonomuraea sp. NPDC049421; assembly: GCF_040677005.1. NCBI lineage: Bacteria > Bacillati > Actinomycetota > Actinomycetes > Streptosporangiales > Streptosporangiaceae > Nonomuraea > Nonomuraea sp. NPDC049421. The sequence goes on along the minus strand of NZ_JBFAQA010000020.1, from coordinate 194,071 downwards.
GCCCCCGACATCGACGTCGCCCAGGTGTGCCGGGTGGCCGCCGCGCGCTCGCCGGAGTGGCGTCGCGACGTCGCGGCCCGGCTGGCCCTGCGGGTGCGCCGTCCGGCCGATCGCATCGCGCCGCTGGCCGTGGCGCTGCTGCGCGCGTCCGGTGTCACGCCGCCCGACCACGACCCGCTGGTGTCCGCCTGGCTGGACGCGCCCAGCGTGACCGACGATCCCCTGCTGCCGGTGCTGCTGCCCCGCGTCTTCACCGCCGACGGCGCGGGCCGCGTCCTGCGTGAGGAACGCCTGGATCCCCGCCCGACCCACTGGCTGGCCGCCGCCGCGCGCGAGCTGCCCCGGCAGGAGGCGCTCGACGGGTGCGTGAGCCGCTTCCTGCGCGGCGGCGACATCCAGGACCTGCGGTTCTTCGTCCGGCTGCACACGCTGCTGGAGCCCACGCCCGCCGAGTCCGTCGCCCGCCTGCGCGACTACCTGCGGCTGCTGCCCTCGGCGCCCGGCACGGTCGCCGAACTGGCCGCCGGGCAGGTGCGGGCCGCGCCGCCGCTCGGCCACGCCGACCTGGTCGAGGCGGTGGAGGCGCTCACGTTCAGGGCGGAGGCCAAGCTCGCGGTCATGGGCCTGCGCTGGCTCGACGAGGGGCTGCGGGCCAGGCCCGACGCGGCCGGCGACTTCGTTCCGGCGCTGACGACCGCGTACGCGCACACGTCCTTCGAAGTGCGCAACCGTGCGGTGGAGCTGACGCTCAAGCACGCCGGGCTGTTCGCCGATCACGCCGAGGCCGTTCGTGACGGCTTCGAGCACCTGCCCGCCGACCAGCGGGCGCGGCTGGTCGCGCGGTTCGGCGGGGAGGTCCCGGCCGAGGAGCAGGAGCGCAGGGTGTTCCCGCCGCTGCCCGCGCCGCGGCGGGCGGAGCCGTTCCCCGCGCCGTCGATCCGTCCGGACGCGGCCGAGTTCTGGGTGCGCAGGGAGTGCTGGCTCGCGGCCTTCGTCGCCGGGGCCTCCGGTGATCGGGCCCGCCTGAGCGGCGAGCTCGAGCCGGAGGTCGAGCGCGGCCACTGGTACCCCTGGAAGGTGCTCGACGAGCCCGACCGCTGGCAGCTGGCGCTGGCCCGCGAGCTGGTGAGTCCCGGCAGCCTGCCGGAGGTGCCGCCGGTCCAGCCGCAGAAGGCCTGGGACAACTCCAGCCATTCCGTACGGGTACGCGCCATCCCGCGCGGCGAGGAGCCCCCGCCGGAGCCGCGCCGCCGGGTCACAGGGTTCGCGGTGTTCGGCGGCTACCATCCTGGCCGCTACCTTGACGACGACAGCCCGCTGCGCGTCATCGACATCACCTGGACCAGTGACGAGGGTCCGGGCGCCGCGGTGGCCCGCGAGGACGGCGAGGAGGTGCCCTTCAGCGGCGGCCGGGTGCACCTCGACCCCCCTGCCGACCACCGGCAGCCGGAGGAGGAATCCCGGTGGGAGGTCCTCACCGATCCGCCCCCTGCGGACGACGACCTGCTCTTCGGGCCGCCTGATCACCACCACGCGTCACGGTCGCGACCCGGCGTCCGCTACGACGCCCGCGATGAGGCCATGCCGTCCCACATCCTCGAAGACGTCTACGAGCGCATGGCCGAGCTGGGCGTCGCCCCCGACAGGATCGCGGCGATGCGCGCCGGGCAGCCGGTGCCCGCGCCGGCCCCGGACGAGCCGCTCGTCGAGGTGACCGTCTCCTACATGCCGGCCCGGCTGCGGTCCTTCATGCCGGAGGAGCTGCCCGGGCCCGAGGAGTGGCGGCGGGTCAACCGGCTGCCGCGTGGCCGCTCGGTCGCCCCGCTGCACGACTTCCTGCTGCACCGCTACGCCGAGCTGGCCGCGGCCCTGCGCGCCGACGCGTTGCCGCCGGTGCTGCTGGCCACGCCTACCTCGACGAGCGGTCACCTCGACCCCGGCGTGCTGGTCGATCGGCTGGCGGTCTGCGCCGCCGCCGGGGTGGAGCCGCTGCCCGCCGACCTGGCCCAGGCGCTGCTGCGGCTGCCGCGCGGAACGCATCCTGCGGCGGCCGCGCGGGCGGCCGGGATCGGCTCGGAGGCGGCGGGCTCGGCCGTCCGGTGGCTCGCCGAGGGCGGCATGGCCGACCCCGAGTGCGGGCCCGTGTGGCAGCACATGGTCGGCGCGTCCATGGTGGACTTCGGTGACAGCGAGCCTGAGCATTTCACCGAGGTCAAGCTGCGGCCCGTGGTGCGGGTGACGGCGCCGAGCGGTCACCGGCTGATCGACGAGGTGTTGCTGCGGGAGCCGAATCACTGGCGGCGGGACGAGTTGCGCGGCCAGCTTCCCACCTGGGCGGCGATGGTGCCCTCGCACCCCGAGATCGTGGCCGTCAGCGCCCTGCCCGCCCTGCTCCACGACTACTGGGGGGCGGGGCTGTTCCCCGCGGACGTCGCCGCTCTGGAGCTCTCGGACGGTCCCCTGGGCGAGGCCACGGGGGTGATCATCGCGTTCATGCTGGGCGGTGAGCTGCACGGCACGCTGCCGCTGGTCCTCAGCCTGGCGGCGCGCGGCACGCTGCCGTGCGAGGCGATCGGCCGGCAGCTCGCGCTGGTGCTGCGCCGCACCTGGCGGGAGACCAAGGCGGCCATCGCGGCGCTGACCGAGCTGGCCGAGGCCGGCGGCCACCACGAGGTGTGGCGCATCCTGCGGGGCCTGCTCCCCGAGCTGGTTCCCGGTACGGGGACGGATCGGCGCATCACCGTCACCCACACCACCTGGGTCGCCTTCGCCGCCGAGGTGGCCGCGTGGACGGACGCCCGCGGCGAGATCCCGGTGATCGCCGACCATGCCGGCACCCGCAGAAAGTCGCGCTTCGCCCACGAATGCCGCAACCTGCACGCTCTGCTCACCGCCCCCTGACCGCCCAGGGCGCCCGCGCTCACGCGTGGCGCCCTGAGGTCGGCCTGTCGGGGGCGAAGGCGGCGATCCGTGGCGGGCCCCGCCAAGGCCAGGGCGGCCCCGGGCGTCAGCCCGACAGGGCGAAGGTGGCGGCGGCTTCGGCGTGGAGGCGGGCGGTGGGGAGCAGGGGGACGCTGGTGTCCTTCTCGGTGATCAGGAGCTCGATCTCCGTGCAGCCGAGGATGACGCCCTCGGCCCCGGCTGCGGCGAGCCCGTCGATGATCTCGGCGTAGGCGTCCCTGGACGCCTCGCGGATCACACCGCGCACCAGCTCACCGAAGATCACGTCGTGCACCAGGTCCCGCTGCTCGCGCGGCGGGACGATCACCTCGAAGCCGTGGGAGGCCAGCCGGTCGCGGTAGAAGCGCTGCTCCATGGTGAAGCGGGTGCCGAGCAGGCCGACCTTGCGCATCCCCCGCGAGCGGACCTCGGCGCCCACGGCGTCGGCGATGTGCAGCACGGGCACGCCGGTGGCCCGCGCCACGTCGTCGCTGACCTTGCTGAAGGTGTTGCTGCAGACGAGCAGCACCCCGGCGCCGAGATCCTCCAGCTTGCGGCCGGCGTCGGCCAGCAGGGCGCTCACCTCGTCCCAGCGGCCGGCGAAGATGAGGTCCTCGACGGTGGTGTAGTCGACGGACCAGATGAGGCTGTCGGCCGAGTGGCTGCCGCCGAGCCGCTCGCGTACCCGCTGGTTGATGATCTGGTAGTAGATGACGGTAGATTCCCAGCTCAGCCCGCCGATGAGGCCGATCGCGCGCATGTGCGTTCTCCGTTCAGTGGGTGAGGGCGCGGGCGCAGGCACCGAGCCCGATCTCGCTGGACGCCTTGACGAACACCACGTCCCCTGGCCGCAGCAGCTCAGTGGCCAGGGCGGCGGCCTCGGCGGGGTCGGCGACGGTGTGGACGCGCACGCCGCGGGACGCCGCGGCCTCCGCCATGGCGCGCGGGTCGCCCGCGCCGACCGCGATCAGCACGTCGAAGCCGAGCAGCGCGACGAGCGCGCCCACGTCGGCGTGCCGGGCGCGGGAGGCGTCGGCCTGCTGCCCCATGGCGCCGAGCACGGCGACGGTACGGCGGTCGCCGGCCAGGGCCCGGACCGCCCGCAGCCCGGCCCGCATGGACTCGGGGTTGGCGTTGTAGGCGTCGTCCACGACGGTGACGCCGTCGGGGCGTTCGACGATCTCCAGGCGGCCGGCCGAGCGGCGCCGGGCGGCGGTCAGGCCCGCGGCGATCTCGGCGGCGTCCAGGCCGAGCGCGGTGGCGACGGCGGCGGCGGCCAGGGCGTTGGCGACCTGGTGCGCGCCGATGAGGTCCAACCGGACCGGGGCCCGGCCGGTCGGCGTGACCAGGTCGAACGCGGCACGTGCCCGCCCGTCCAGCCGCACGTCCTCGGCCCGCACCTGGGCCTGCGGCGCGCGCCCGTACAGCAGGATCGGCGCCCGGGTACGGCCGGCCATGCCCAGCACGTACGGGTCGTCGGCGTTGAGCAGCGCGCACCCGTCGGCGGGCAGCGCCTCGACCAGCTCGCCCTTGGCCGCGGCCACGTCGGCGAGCCCGCCGCCCATGCGCTCCACGTGCGCGGCCCCGACGTTCAGCACCAGCCCGAGCCCGGGCGGCGCGATGCCGGTCAGATAGGTCAGGTCGCCCTTCCTGCTCGCCCCCATCTCCAGCACCAGGTAGCGGGTGCCGGCGTCGGCGCGCAGCACGGTGAGCGGCAGCCCCAGCTCGTTGTTGAACGACCGCTCGGTGGCCACGGTCGGCCCGTGCCGTTCGAGCACCTGGGCCAGCAGGTCCTTGGTCGTGGTCTTGCCGACGGACCCGGTCAGGCCGACCACCGCCGGGTGCAGCCGCCGGAGCACGTGCCCGGCCAGCCTGCCGAGCGCGAGCTGTACGTCCTCGACGACCAGCGCGGGCACCCCGACGGGCCGCGCGGCGAGCACCGCGGCGGCGCCACCCGCGACCGCGGAGCCGGCGAAGTCGTGCCCGTCCACGTGGGCGCCGGCCGTGGCGGCGAACAGCCCGCCCTGCCGCACCTCGCGGGAGTCCACCGCGGCCGGAGCCGACACCACCGTCGCGGGCTGGGGCACGTCGTGCAGGCGCGCGCCGACGACCTCGGCGATCTCGCGCAGCGTCATGGGAATCACGCGCGGCTCCGCGCGAACGCGAGGTCGATGAGGCGGCGCAGCATGTCCGGGTACGGGACGCCGCTCGCCTCCCAGCACCTGGCGTAGACGGACCGCGCGGTGAAGCCCGGCATCGTGTTGATCTCGCCGACGTACAGGCGGCCCGTCTCCTCCTCCCAGAGGAAGTCGACCCGGGCCAGCCCGTAGCCGCCGATCGCGCGGTAGGCGCGCAGGGACAGCTCGCGCATGTCGCCCGCGATCCGATCGGGCAGGACGGCGGGGATGGTGGCGATCTCGGCCTGGCCGAGGTACTTGGCCTCGTAGTCGAGCCAGTCGCCGGGCACGAGCAGCTCGCCGGGCACGGAGACGTCCGGCTCGTCGTGGTCGCCGAGCACGCTGCACACGAACTCGCGCGCGCTCACGCCCTGCTCGACGACCACCACCCGGTCGTGGGTGAGCGCCAGCTCCACGCCGGAGCGCAGCTCGTCCATGGAGGTGACGCGGGAGATGCCGATGGAGGAGCCCATGTTGGCCGGTTTGACGTACATCGGCCAGCCGAGCGGCTTCACCAGCGCCCACGGGTCGGTGGTGGCGCGCCACTCGCGGGCGGAGAACCACACGGACGGGGTGACCGGCACGTCCTCCGCGACGAACGCCCGCCGCATCGCCACCTTGTCCATCGCCACGGCCGAGGCCAGCACGCCGCACCCCACGTACGGCAGGCCGAGCGCCTCCAGGTGCCCCTGGACGACGCCGTCCTCCCCGTACGGGCCGTGCAGCACGGGGAAGACCACGTCCACCACGTCGCGCCGCAGCTCCACCGGCCACCGGCCGCGCCGGTCGATGATGACCGGCATCGGCTCATAAAGGTCGGCGGGCAAGGCGTCGAGCACGGCCTGCGCCGACTGCAGCGACACCTCGTGCTCGGCGGACGGCCCGCCTCCCAAGACGGCCACGCGTACGCGTTCTGTCACGATCCATCAGCCTTCCTGCAGTGATTCGGAGCCGGCCCTGGGGGCGGCTCCGAATCACTGTGGTGCGGCGATGTCCGCGCGCCGTCAGCGCGATGTCATGATCGTGTCACGGCGTCAGGACGGGTCGTCGAGCAGCAGCGGCAGCTCGCTCCAGCCGTGCGCGATGAACGACGGCACGTGCGGCGCCTCGCCACCCGGCTCGGCCAGGCGCAGGTGCGGGAAGCGGGCGAACAGGGCGGGCAGCGCGGTGAGCGCCTCCTGCCTGGCCAGCGGCGCGCCGATGCAGCGGTGCACGCCGACGCCGAACGCCAGGTGCTCCGCCTGCTCCCGGGCGACGTCGAACCGGTCGGCGTCCTCACCGTGCTGGGCGGGGTCGTGGTTGGCCGCCAGGTACGTGGTGATGATGGCGTCGCCGGCCGGGATCCGCGTACCGGCGATCTCGATGTCCTCGATCGCGAAACGCAGCGGCAGGTTGGCGATGGACGGCGCCCAGCGCAGCGTCTCCTCCACCGCCGCCTCCCACGTGATCTCCCCGGCCAGCACCCGGCGGAGCTGCTGGGGGTGGGTCAGCAGGGCGTGCACCGCGTTGCCGATCAGGTTGACGGTGGTCTCGTGCCCGGCGGCGATGAGCAGCAGCAGCGTGTCGCGCAGCTCGTCGTCGCTGAGCCGGTCGCCCTGGTCGCGGGCCTCGATCAGCTCTGTGGTGAGATCGTCGCCGGGGTGCTCGCGCTTGTAGGCGACCAGCGCGGGCAGCACGGTCGCGATGCGCTGCAGGTTGGCCGCCGTCGCCTCGGGCGTGGCCGTGGTGTCCATGACCGCTTCCATGATCTCGGCCATGTCGGTCCGCATGTGCTCGGGCACCCCGAACAGCTCGCAGATCACCCGCATCGGCAGCGGGTGCGCGTACGCCGACCGCAGGTCCACGGGCTGACCGGGAGGCGTGGCGGCCATGTCGTCGAGCAGCTCGGCGATGATGCGCTCGATGACGGGCTGCAGCGCCTTGCTGCGGCGGGCGGTGAAGCTCGGCGCGATGAGCTTGCGCAGCCTGCGGTGGTCGGCGCCGTACGTGCTGAGCATGTTGCGCACGCCGATCCAGCCCGCGATCCACATCCACTCGGGCCGGCTGCCGACCTCCTCCCACAGCCGCCAGTGCTGCTTGTCCTTGCTGACCAGCGGATTGAGCACGAGCTCCTTGAGCAGGTCGTGCCGGGTGACGGCCCAGGCGGGGATGCCGCCGGCGAGCTCTACGAGGACCAGGGGGCCGAGGTCGCGTAGCCGGCGGGACTCGCCGGGAAGGTCGGTTCCGAAGGGGTCGAGGGCGACGCGCTCTGCGCTGACCAAGGGGACTCTCCAGGCTGGTCGGGGCGGATGGGGGTGAAACTGACCGGAAGGGTGGCCAGCGAGCGGATGAACGGCCCCGGCCGCCACTCGAGCTCCTCGCGCGGCACGTCCAGCTCCAGGTCGCTCAGGTACGAGGTGAGCCGCTCGATGGCGGTCATGGCGATGAGCGTCGCCGGGTCGGAGGCCGGGCAGCGGTGCGCGCCGGCGCCGAAGCCCAGATAGGAGCCGCCGTCGGAGCGCAGCTCGTCCGGTACGTGGGTCGGCTCGGTGTTGGCCGCGGCGTAGGAGACCAGGACCAGCTCGGCCGGCTGGATCCAGGTGCCGTGGAAGTCGACCGCCCGCGTGGTGAAGTAGGGGCCGTAGTTGGCCATGGCCGGCTCGGCGCGCAGCGCCTCCATGAGCGCGTCGTACGTGCTGAGCGCGCCGTTGGTCAGCGAGCTGTAGTAGCGGTCGTCGCTGACCATGCGGGAGATCGTGTTGGAGATGAGGCTGGCCATCGGGTCGAAGCCGGCGGCCAGCGTGACGACGAGCGCCTCGATGACCTCCTGCTGGGTCAGCCCGGCGGGGTGGTCGATGAACCACGAGGTCAGGTCGTCGCCGCGGCTGGCGTACTTGGTCTCGATCAGCTCGATGATGTAGCGGTAGTAGTTCTCGGAGCCGCGCGCGCCCGCCTCTGGGTCGGCCTCCATCATGTCGTACAGGGCCGAGATGAGCGCGGCGCTGTCGGAGTCGGGGCGGCCGAGCAGCAGGTTGAACACGCGCAGCGGGATCGGCCTGGCGAACTCGTGCACCAGGTCGGCCGTGCCCTTGGCGGCGAAGCCGCGGATCAGCGAGTCGGAGACCTCGATCACCATGTCGCGCAGCTTGTGCGGCTGGATCATGCTGTAGCAGTCGATCACCACCCGGCGGTAGCGGGCGTGGTCGGCGCCGTCGGCGAACAGCACGTTGTCGCGGTGGGCGAGCATGCCGAGCGCGGCCGCCGCGCCGGGCGTGTCCGGCAGCCTGACCTGCCACGGGCGCGAGTCCTTGCTCCACACGCCGCCGGCGTTGGTCAGCACGTCGAGCGCGGCCTGGTAGCCGATCACCAGGTGCGCCTGGACGCCGGGGGCGATCTCCACGGGCGCGACGGCTCCGTGCCGCTCGCGCAGCCGCGCGTAGACCGCCTGCGGGTCGTTGGTGAACTCGGGCCCGTACAGCTTGCCCGCATCGGGCAGATAACGCAGGGTCATCGGATACCTCCGAAGAGACCCCCGCATCCAGGCGGGGGAGGAATCTGGCCCCTGCGGAGCAGGACAGGGGCAGCCGGTTCGCCGTTGGACGAACCAGACTTATCGAACACAGATGCGATCTGACGGCGTGGAAGCCCAGCGCCGAGTTCGGCTTCCTGGCCGAGGTGTCGTGCGTGCCGTTGCCGCAGGCGCTGCGCCAGCTGCAGGCCGGGTTCGCGAACTTCTTCGCCAAGCGGGCGAAGCACCCGACGTTCAAGAGCACGAGGAACGTACTCGCCGCCGGGCCGGCGGAGAGCTGAAACGCCTGTGGAGCTGACGTAAGACCTCGACGAGAGTCCTCTCGGGCGGGCAGGCGGCGATGAAGCAGGAAGCCTCACGGGTGACCGTGTGAGTCCCCTCGTGCACGAGCGGGAAGAAGTCAAGCCAGCATCAGTTCCTTGACGTGCTCCACCAGCGCGATGAGGGAGGCGCGGGCGGAGACGGGGTCGCGGGCGTCGCACACCAGCAGCGGCGTGCGCGGGTCGAGGTCCAGGGCCTGCCGTAGCGCCTCGGCCGGGTACTCGGGCGAGTCGGGGAAGTGGTTGACGGCGACCGCGTACCGGATGCCGGCGTTCTCGACCAGGTCGAGCACGGCGAAGCTGTCGTCGATGCGGCGGGTGTCGGCGAGCACCAGCACGCCGAGCGCGCCGCGCGCCAGCTCCTCCCACAGCACCTGGAAGCGGGTCTGCCCGGGAGCGCCGAACAGGTACAGCACCACGCCGGGCAGGGTGAGCCGGCCGAAGTCGATCGCGGTGGTGGTCGTGGTCTTCTCGTTGACGCCGGTGAGGTCGTCGACCAGCGTGCCCGCCTGGGTGAGGACCTCTTCCGTGTTGAGGGGCTCGATCTCCGACAGGGCGCTGACCATGGTCGTCTTGCCCACGCCGAAGGGTCCGGCGATGATCAGCTTGACCGGGATGTGGTCGGCGCTGATCCGGCTTTCAGAGAGCGCGGAGGCCACTGAGTACCAACTCCAAGATTTCTATGTCGGGTCCGTCCGCGCGCGGCGGATCCCGGGTCAGCAGCGTGCCGGAGGCCGCCAGCCCCGCCACCAGCAGCCGTACCACGCAGTACGGCAGGCCCAGGTGCGCCGCGCACTCATAGACGGACAGCGGGCCCTCCTCCAGGAGGTTCACCAGGTGAGAGCCCGGTGGGTCCAGCGCGCCGGGGACCGCCTCGGGGGCGACGTAGACGAGGGTCGTCCGTTCGACGCTGATGTGTTCTGGCACGGCCAGCTTGGCGGCGGCCATGAAGTCGGGGACGACACGCCGCCGCTGCCGTCCGGAGGTCATGCCGGAGCTTCCGGCGTCCTGGCGGCGCTGGCGTCGTTGAGCGCCTTGATGAGCTTCTGCACCTGGAGCTGCACCTCGTACGCGAGAGACCCGATCTGGACGGCGCCGGTGGCGGCCACGACGATGGCGGCGCGGTCACCGGCGGGAGCGAGGTAGTAGTAGCCGGTGCCCGCGGAGATGACGATGTCCACGACCTCGCCGTCGGCGCCGTTGCTGAGCCCCTCGCACAGGGCGCGGGCGGCTCCCAGCACCGAACTCGTCATCGCGGCCGTACGCTCTCCCGCCTCGACGCTCACGTTGGCGGAACCGCCGAGGATGAGCCCGTCGCGGCTCAGCACCACGCCGCTGGTGACGCCGGGCAGCGCGAGGAGCGGTGACAGGACCCAGGAGACGTCGAGCGTCAGCGGCCGGCGGCGCGGGCGGGGGGTGGCGGCGGGGGTGTGGTCCATGGAGGGTTCAGTTCCCTTCGGTCGCGTCGTCGTGCTGAGACGGCAGCGCTTCGCGGCGGCCCGCTTCTGCGCCCGTCTGGAAGTCGCCCCACCGCTTCTGGGCCTCCTCGGGGGTGGTGAGCGGCGTGGTGGCGGGGCCCGTGGGGGCGCGCCGCGGCGTCTGGCGGCGGCGCTGCGGCAGCCCTGGCAGGCCGTCGATGCCGGTGTCCGAGGGGGCCCCGCCCATGCCGGGGCCCATGCTGGGGCCCCTGCCGGGGCCCATGCCGGGACCGGTGCCGGTGCCCGGGTCGGTGGGCGCGTCCGTCAGGGAGGCCGTGCGCATCGGGCGCGGCTCGGGCGGCTCGGCCGCCCGCATCGGGCGCGGCTCGGGCGGCTCGGGAGCGCGCATGGGGCGCGGGGCGATGGCGGCGGGCACCGGCGCCGCCTCCGGCAGGCGCTGCTGGTACGGTGACGTCGCGATGACGGCCCTGACCGGCTCGGGCGCGAGCACGGACGGGCGGGTGTTCTCCGGCATCTCCACCAGCAGTCCCGCGGGGACGCTCACCACGGCCTGGACGCCGCCGTAGGCGCTCTTCTTCACCGTGACCTGCATGCCGTACTGCGCGACCTGCCGGCCGATGGCGGCCCAGCCGGTGTGGGGCGGGTTGCCGAGGTCGACCAGGCGTACGGAGTGCCGGCCGCTGAGCAGCCGCCCGGCGCGGGCGTACTGCTCCTCGTTGAGGCCGACGCCGGCGTCGTCGATGACGATGGCCGCGCCCGTGTTGGTCTCGTGGAGGGCGATGGTCACCTTGAGCGTGCCGTGGGAGTGGTGGACGGCGTTGGCGAGCAGCTCGGAGGTGACGAACAGGATCGGCTCGGCGGCCCTGGCGGCCACGCCGACGCGGCGGCGCAGGTGGTTGGCGGGGCCGTCGATGCGCTGGTCGAAGTTCTCGACGCGGGCGACGGCGCCGACGACGAGGTCGACGAGGTAGGTGTCGTCGCGCGACAGCCCGGCGGTGGCGCCACAGGCGATGCCGGTGGCCTGGGCGCGGCGGATGATGAGTTCGTTGAACATGTCGAGGCCGAGCACCTCGCGCAGCAGGTCGGTGTGCTCGTCGCCGCTGTAGCGCTGCTGGACGGACGACAGCAGGTCCTGGGCGCGCAGGGCCTGGGTCTGCACGCGCGACATCGCGCCGCGCACGATCGCCTGGGCGGCCTCGTCGATGCGTACGGACTCCTCGCGCACCGCGCTGGAGATCGCGTCGAGCACGGCGAGGTGCTGGCGGTCGATGTCGGTGCCGGCCAGCTTCGCGTTCTGCAGTCCTGGCACGGTGACGTGGGAGGCGCGCAGGTGAGAGACCAGGGCGGGGATGCGGGTGGTCAGCAGGTGGTCGGTCTCGACGCGGGCGAGGTCCTGCTGGGCGCGCAGCTCACGGGCCTCCTCGGCGGCCTCGCGGGCCTGCCGTTCGGCCTCGCGGGCCTGCCGTTCGCTCTCCCTGGCCTGGTGCTCGGCCTCCCTGACCTTGTGCTCGGCCTCCCTGATCTGGTGTTCGGCCTCTCTGGCCTGGTGTTCGGCCTGCCGCAGGCGCTGCTCCCACTGGCCGCCCTCGCGGGACAGGCGTTCGTGCGCGTGCCGGGTTTCGGTCAGCTGCGCGCGGGTCTGCGCGAGCTCACGGCCGACGCGGTTTCGGTAGATCAGCACGGCTGCGAGAGCGATGGCGACGACGCCTGCCACTATCGCGACGCTGACAAAATCTGACGGCATGACAGTCCTGAGCTAGGGGGAAAGGGCGAACCGGCGCCGTTCGCCCACCCAGTATTCCGGGGAGACCAAGATAGTCAAATAGGGTGGACGGCCCTCATGAATGCCCATAAATGCCCTTAAAACGGGATAAACAGGGCTTGGTAGCGTTCCCGTGATCACGTTCCGTGACCATTGCCACGCTTATCGGCTTGACCTGCGCAAATGCATCAACTCGTCCACGCCGCTGGAAGAGTCCGATCTCCTGATATAGCCACCCGAATCCCGCTCCCCTAGACCGCCACACCCGCGGGCGTCAACCGCTTGTCACGTTGCGTAGTCGTAGCGCCTTGTCCCGGCGGGGCCGCAGGATGGACTGGAAGACGGCCCTCACGTCAGGCCCCGGCTCGATGCCGAGCTCCCTGCCCAGCACGCGGCGCAGCTCGTGATAGGCGTCCAGCGCCTCGGCCTGCCGCCCGCAGCGGGACAGCGCGGTCATCAGCTGCGCCCAGAAAGGCTCGTTGTACGGATGCTCATGCGTCAGCTCACGCAACCGGCTGACGGCCTGCGCGTGCCGGCCCAGGGCGAGGTCCAGGTCGATGCGCCGGTTCAGCGCCTGCAGCCGCATCTCGTCGAACCGCGTGGCGATCCCCAGCCGCAGCGCCGGCGAGGGCACGTCGGCCAGCGTCGGCCCGCGCCACAGCTCGACGGCCCGGGTGAGGCAAGCGTGCTCGGTGGCGACGTCGGACCGGGCGCGCGCCCGGTCCGCCTGCTCCAGGAGGGCGGCGAGGTCGTGCAGGTCGAGCTCGCCCGGCTCCACCCTCAGGACGTAGTTGGATCCGCGGGTGAGGATGAACCCGCGGTCGCCGGCGATCCTGCGCAGCCGCAGGACGACCGAGTGCAGCAGCGTGCGCGCGGAGGCCGGCGGCCTGTCCCACATGTACTCGATCAGCCTGTCGCCGGTCACTGGCTCGTTCTCGTTGAGCAGCAGCGCCGCGAGCACGACCTTCATCTTCCCGGCGGTGACGGCGACCGTTCCGCCGCCGATGTCCAGCCGCAACGTGCCGAGCACGCCGAAGCGGCGGGCGGGGACGGCGGCCATCGACGGCTCCGGGTCCTTGACGAGACTCTGCAGTGAACGCTTCATCCTTCAAGGAGATCCGCCGGCGCTTTCCGCCGCCTGTCGTCGCTCCGTCGTCCCGCTGTCCCGGCGGCCGGACATCTCTGACACCGGCCGCCGGGAGCGCCCGCCAGGTTCGGATCAGCAGACCCTGGTCTGGGTCTGTGCCGGGCAGCAGGTGTCCTTGCAGGTGCTCCAGCACGTGTTGGAGCCCACGACGGACACGCATTCATTGCAGGTGATCGCGGTGGGGACGGTCATCTCCTGAGCCGCCGCCACCCCGCCCCGAGCAGGCAGCACGCGCAACTGCAAGTCGAACGCCCCATTGTGCAAATCGCTACTACGAGCCATTTTTCCTCCTTTCTCGAAATCGCAGGCTGGCATCTGGGAGAGCAATTGTCAATCACGCTTCCGCAATTCATGGAAATAACAGGGAAATATTAGCGGGCGTTTCTAGCATCGGCTCATGCCCATGAATTTCAGCGGCGCCCCTTTCGGGCTGCTGCGGATTCCCACCCGGCGACCCGGGGCGGCCGCCATCACCCTGACCTGCCCTGACTTCGACGATCCCGCCGAGTCCGGCCAGCTGCGGGCGTACATCGAGCAGATCGTCGCCGACCCCTTCGTACGCGAGGCACTGGAAGTGTCGAGCGGTTCCCTGGCGCGTGATCTCGCCAAGATCGAAGGCGGCGGGCCGGTCCCGTTCCCGAAGCTGCGCCGTGCCGCCTATGCCGTGACGAAATACCTGCTGCGCATGTCGTCCAGGCCGACCCCGTTCGGGCTCATGGCCGCCGTGACCGTCGTGCGGTTCGACGGGCCCGCGGGGTACAGGGCCGGGCCGCCCGTGAAGGCCGTTCGCCCGTCCATGGACTGGCTGCTCGGGCTCGTGCGCGAGTGGGAGCGCCTGCCCGACGTCCGCGCGCGGCTCCTGCTGGTCCGCAACGACCTGGCGACGTGGCGCGGTGACCGGCTCGTCCTGCCGTACACACGCGCCGCCCACGGCAAGGAGGCCGGCTTCGAGGCGTCGGTACGCGGCACCGAGGCGGTGCGCCTGTGCATGGAGGCGGCCCACCGGCCCGTACCTCACGAGGTCCTCCTGACGAAGTTGCGCGCAGCGTTCCCCGGCGTGCCCGAGGACACCGCCGCGGGCCTGATCGGCGCGCTCCTGGAGCAGGAGTTCCTGGTCAGCGAGCTGCCGCCGCCACCGCACAGCGCCGACCCGCTGGGACACGTCATCGACCGCCTGGACGTGGGCCGCGCCAGGGCGCTGCGCGACATCCAGGCCGCGATCGGCGCGTACGCCGCGAGCCCGCCGGGCGCGGGCACCGCGCGGCTGCGCTCGCTCGGCTCCTCGATGTCGCACCTGCACGCGAGCGAGCGGCCGCTGCAGGTCGACCTGCGCGCCGGAGCCGAGGCGAGCCTGCCCGGCGTGGTGCTGCGCGAGCTGGAGAGCGCGGTGGACCTGCTGTGGCGGATGACCCCCGACGACGTGCCAGAGCACTACGCCGAATACCACCAGGCGTTCGTGGATCGTTACGGCGTCGGCTGCGCCGTCCCGCTGCGCGAGCTGCTGGATCCGGCCCGCGGCCTGGACGCGCCCGCCACGTACGCGTTGCCCGCCGGCTCCCGCCGGCTCACTCATCGCCCGCCCCCGGCGGACACGCGGCGGCGACGGCGGCTCGCAGAGCTCGCCATGGAGGCCATCGGGTCGGGACACGAGGAGGTCGTCCTGGACGAGGAGTCGATCGCCGCGCTGGTACGCCACGACGGCGCCTCCAGACCGGCCCCTGACCTGGACGTGTGCGTCTCCCTGCTGGCCGGCTCCTTGGCGGAGATCACGCGCGGGGACTTCCGGCTGGTCGTGGCGGCCGGACTGGGCTCGATCGGCCCCGGCTCGTTCTTCGGCCGCTTCACCGCCATGTTCGGCGGCCTGGCGGACCGGCTGCGGCAGGTCGTGTCGCCGCCCGGCGACACGGATCGGGGCGCGGTGCCCGTGCAGCTGTTCTACCAGCCGAACGAGGAACGCTCCGGCAACGTCATCCGCGTGCCGCCGGTCCTGCCGCACCAGGTGGCGCTCGGCATTTACTTCGACCGTGGGCAAGACGGCGTGCTGGGTCTCGACGACCTGGTCGTCACGGCCGACCTCCACCGCCTGTACGTCCATGCCACACCACTCGGACACGAGATCGTCCCGATGTCCTTCAACATGCTCAATCCGTACCGGCAGCCGAACGTGGCCCGGCTGCTCGGCGAGATCGCCTCCCGCCGGGCCGGCGGCGTCTCGGCCTGGTCGTGGGACGGCCTCGCCGATCTGCCGTACCTGCCACGGGTGCGGTACGGGCGTACCGTGCTCTTCTCGGCCCGCTGGCTGCCCGGCCCCGAGCTGCGCGACACCGGCCTGTCGTGGGACGGCTGGCGCGCGGCGCTGCACGCCTGGCGGGAGCGCTGGTCGGTGCCCGGCCACGTCGAGGTCGTCTCCCACGACCTGCGGCTCCCGCTCGACCTCACCGCCGTCCCGCACCAGCGGCTGCTCAGGCGCGAGCTGGACAGGGACCGCGTGGCCGTGCTGGCGGAACCACCGGGCGGCGGCTCGCCTGGGACGGGGTGGTGCGACGGTCACGGCAACGAGATCGTCGTGCCGCTGACCGGACGGTCCGCCACACCGCCGCCCACGCCGCCCGCCGTCACGCTCGACTGGCCGCGGCGGCGCCACCACGCCGGCGGGGAGTGGCTCTACGCCAAGCTCTACCTCATCGAGGAGCACCAGGACGAGCTGCTCGTCGACCGGCTGCCCGCGCTGCTGGAGCAGGTCGGCCCCGCCGTCGATCACTGGCACTTCCTGCGCTATCGCGACCCTGATCCCCATGTGCGGATGCGTCTGGCCGGAACCCCAGGCGCACTGGCCGGCCGTGTGCTGCCGGCGCTGCGCGACTGGGTGGCGGCCGGCTGCGCGGCGGGCGCCCTGCGGCGGATGACGCTCGACACCTACGAGCCCGAGTACGTCCGCTACGGCGGCGAGAAGGCGATGCCGGCGGCCGAACGGCTCTTCCACGCAGACAGCGAGTCCGTGCTGCGGCAACTGCGCCTGCTCCGCGACGGCGTGCTCCCCTGGGACCCGTGGTTCGTGGCCGCGATGAACCTGATGGAGATCGCCCGCCATCTCGGCGGCGACGACTGGGCCACCGGCTACCTGGACCTCGTCCACAAGGGCGACCATCACGCCGTCTTCCAGGGGCACAGGAGGGCGGCGGTCCGGCTCATCGACCCGTATGGCGACTGGGAGGCGCTGGCGGCCGAGCCGGGCGGCGCGCAGCTCGTCGAGACCTGGCGCCGGCGCCGCACGGCGCTCGCGGACTACGCCGCCGAGCTGGCCGCCACCGACACACGGAAACGGCTCGACATCGTCAGGAGCGTGCAGCACATGCACGCCAACCGGCTCCTCGGCCTCGACCGGGAAGTGGAGGCGCACGCGCTGGCCACGCTCAGAGGCGTCCTCGACGCCGACGCGGGGCGCAGGAGGCACGCCGGATGAGCACCGCAGCAGCCGTCACCACACTGCCGGCCAGGCACAGGAGGCACGCCCTATGAGCACCGCGGGCACGACGAACGACCTGCGCGGCACCACCGCGGACATCACCGCGCTGCTGGCCGGGCGGCTGGCGGACGTGGACGCCGTCGAGCGCCTGGCCGAGCGGTCGGTGCGCAGGGAAACGGGCCGTTCAGGTCTGTCCCTCAGCACCGGTCTCCCGGCCGCCGCCCTGTTGCACGCCGACCTGGCGGCGACCCGGCCGGAGGCCCGCCGGACGGCGCACGCCCTGCTGGCGCGGGCCATCGCGCAGGAGCCTCCCTCCGACGGCGGCGCCCTGTACGACGGCCTGCCCGCCCTGGCCTTCGCCGCCCGCGCCACGGCCGCCACTCCGGACGACTACCGCCTCCTGCTGGCCCAGCTCGACCCGTATGTGGCCGACCTGGCCCTCCTGCGCGTCGAGCGCCTGGCCCCGCGGGCGCCGGGGACCCTCACCATGGCGGGCTACGACGTCATCCAGGGGCTGACCGGGCTCGGCCGCTACCTCCTCATGGCCGACCCCGGCGGAATCGCCCTGCGCGAGGTGCTATCCTTCCTGGTCTCCCTCACGGACGAGCCGGCCGAGGTCGCCGGCCACGAGGTGCCCGGCTGGTGGGTCGCGGGACCGCCGTGGTTCCAGGCCCGGCACGACCCCCGGTACGCGCACGGCCACGCCAACCTCGGGCTCGCGCACGGCATCGCCGGCCCGCTCGCGCTGCTCGCCGTCGCCTGGCGGGAAGGCCGGCGGGTGCCGGGCCAGCGGAGGGCGATCACCGCCATCACGGACGTCCTGCTGCGATGGCGGCGACCGGACGGCTGGCCCGGCACGCTCACCCTCTCCCAATGGCTCGGCCGCGACGAGCCGCCGGTCGCGTGCAACGCCACCTGGTGTTACGGCGTCCCCGGCATCGCCCGCGCCATCCAGCTCGCGGGGCTCGCCCTGGGACGAACCGACTGGTCGCGCGTCGCCGACGACGCGATGCGCTGCCTGATCGAGCGGCCGGCCGGGCAGCTGCACCTGGCGGGGCCCGGCCTGTGTCACGGCTGGGCCGGGCTGCTGCACATCGCCCTTCGCATCGCCGCCGACGGGGGCGGCGAGGCCGCCCACCTGGTGGCCGGCCTCGCCGCCCGGCACACGATCGCGCACTTCGACCCCGCGCTGCCGTTCGGGTTCCGCTACCCGATCGCGGCGGACGAACCGCCCGCCGACGGTGCCGGGCTGCTCGACGGCTCCGGCGGCACCGCACTGGCCCTGCACGCCTACGCCGTCGGCGGCGCTCCCACGAGCCGGTGGGACGCCGCCCTGCTCATCGGCTGAAGGGCGCGAGCAACGTGTACGAGCGCCTGCGGGCCGCCGCGTCGGCGACATTCGTGACGATCATGAGTTCGTCGGCGCCGAGCTCGTCCCGCATGACCTTCAGGGCCGCGCGCACGGCGGGCCCGTCGCCCACGAGCGCGCCGTCCGGAAGGCCGGCGTCCCGCGCCAGCCGGTGCGCGCCCGCCTCGCTGTCGGTGGCGACGGCGGCCACGCTGACCAGGGCGTACGGGCGGCCGTGCCGCGCCGATGGCCGGAACGAGCCCCGGTACGCCGCCAGCGCGCCTTCGGCTCCCGCCGCGTTCAGGTGGTGGGCGAAGGCGTACGGCAGTCCGAGCTCCCCGGCGAGGCGGGCGCTGGACTCGCTCGCGCCGAGCAGCCACAGCGGAGGCGCCGGCACGGCGGCGGGGCTCACCCGGATGCCGGCGTGACGATGGCCGGGCGGGAAGGCGCCGCCGAGGAAGCAGGAAAGGTCGGCGAGCTTGCCGGCGAACCTGTCCTGGGCGCCCTGACGCAGCGCCTGCGCGACCTCGGCGGTGGCCCCGGCGGCGCTGCCGACGCCGAGGTCGATGCGTCCGGGATGCAGCCCTTCGAGGGTGGCGAACTGCTCCGCGACGACCATCGGGGCGTGGTTGGACAGCATCACCCCGCCGGCGCCCAGCCGGATCGCCGAGGTCGCGGCGGCGAGGTGGGCGATCAGCACGGCGGGCGCGGAGGCGCCGACGCCTGCCGCGCCGTGATGCTCCCCCACCCAGTAGCGGTGAAAGCCCAGCGACTCGGCCAGGCGGGCCAGTTCCGCACTGGCGCGCAGCGCCACGGCCGGGCCGGCGGAGGGGGTCAGAGGAACGAGATCGAGGATCGACAGGGGGTTTCGCGCCATGGGCCGAATCGTAGGAACGTCCGCTAACAATCCGATGCCGACCGGCTATCCCGCCTTAGCTGGGGGAACGATGCAGGACACCGCCGCCCGGGTCGCCCGGCTCGTGATCGACCCGGCGCTGCGGGAGGAGTCCCTGGCCCGCCTGGCGCGGACCACGCTCAGGCCGCAGGTCGCCGGCTGGAGCCGGGACGGCCTGTCCAGAGGCGACGCCGGGCTCGCGCTGCTGTGCGCCGCGCTGGACGAGGCCTGTCCCAGGGAGGGCTGGGACGCGCGGGCGCACGAGTTCCTCGCCGCCGGCCTGGAGCCGGCCGGCCGGCCCGACGGCTCGCTGGCGCTGTTCTCCGGCCGTGTCGGGTACGCGGCGGCGGTGTGGGCCTGCAGCCGGGGCGGCTCCCGCTACCGCGACCTCACCGAGGCGCTCGACGCGGCCATGCTGCCGCTCATGGGGAGCCTGCCGGGACGGCTGCCGTCCGGGCCGAGCTACTACGACGTGGTCTCCGGGATCTCCGGCTGGGTGGGTTACCTCGTCGTACGCGAGCGCACCCCCGCCGTGGACGCGGCCTGCTCCGCCGTCACCGGCCCGCTCGTCCGGCTGCTGAGCCCGAGCGGGATCGAAAACCTCGGCTATCTCCTGGAACCGGGCAGACCCGTGGTGGACCTCGGTCTGGCGCACGGCGTGGCGGGCGTGCTCGCCGCGCTCTCCCTGCTGCACCGGCGGACACCGGACCGGGACGCCGCCGCGGCCGTACGGTGGGGCGCCCGCTTCCTCATGGCTCACGTCCGCGACGGCATGTGGCCGGCCCGCGTGGACCTCGGTCCCCGCCCCGACGACGGCAGACGCTCGGGCGGCGGCTCGTGGTGTCACGGGGACGCCGGCATCGCCCGTGCCCTCTTCCACGCCGGCGAGGCGCTGGACGACGCGGACATCCGCGACTTCGCGGTGGACGCGGTACGCCTGCGCTGCCACGGCCCCGTACCGGTGCCCTCACCGAGTCTCTGCCACGGCCTGGCCGGGAGATGGCTGCTCACGGCGGCCTTCGCCGCGGACACGGGCGACCCCGTGCTCCGCTCGGCCGCCGCCGGCCACGCCGGCGCGCTGCTCGGCCGCTTCCGGCCGCAGCCGCTGCTCGGCTACGCCGACGTGGAGGCCGACGGGCGCCGGGTCGACAATCCCGGCCTGCTCAGGGGCGCCGCGGGGGTCGCGCTGGCACTGCTGGCGGCGGGCGGCGAGCAGGTGCCGGCCTGGGCCCGGCTGCTGCTCGTGTGAGCCCTTTCGTCGTGCTTTCGGCAGGTGTGCGCCGGCGTCACCGCCGCGACAGGGCGCCGACAGAGCCGTCGGCGATGCTGGCACGCGTCCGCAACACAAATCCGCAACACAAAGGAGAAGGAGAACCGTGATGCGCAAGATCTCCAGTGCCGCCGCAATGGTCGGAGCCGTGCTCATGGCGGCGGCGACCGTGGTGGGCGCGGCGTCGGTGGCGCAGGCCGCCGGTGACGACGGTGAGACGCCGTTCGTCACCCAGACCCACAAGTCGGAATGACCGCATCTCACGACCGGCCGGTGACTCACCGCTGAGATCGGCACGCCGGCGGGGTTCCGCCCCGCCGGCGACCTCACTCGAAGGATCGGGGATGAGCACGGACAGGATCTCGCTGATGTCCGGCCTGGCACAGGCGGTCTCGCTGGCGCGCCGCGTGGCCGCCGGCCGGGTGCTCGGCCATCTCGGGCTGACGGCCGTCTCCGTCGCCGCACCGATCGTGACGGTATGGCTGACCAAGATGACCGTGGACGGGCTGGCGGCGCCCGGCTCGCGGGACACCGCGTGGCTCCTGGCGGCCGGCCTGGCCGGGGCCGGGCTGCTGAGCGCCGTCTGCCCACAGGCCGGCCGCTACCTCGTGGCCGAGGCGAACCGCAGGATGGCTCTGACGGCCAGGGATGAGCTGTTCGCCGCCCTGGAACGTCAGACGGGGCTCGTCCGGTTCGAGGATCCGGCCTTCCTCGATCGGCTGCGGCTCGCCCAGCAGAGCGCCGCCGCGCCGGGCAGCATGCTGGAATCCGCCATCGGCGTGGGACGCAACGTGATGACAGTGCTGGGCCTGCTCGGCTCGCTGACCGTGGTCAGCCCTCTCATCACCGCCATCGTCCTCGCCTCCGGCCTGCCGATGGTGCTGATGGAGCTGCGCCTGTCGCGCCGGCGGGCCGGGATGATGCAGGCCATCACCCCGGCCCAGCGCCGCGAGCTCTTCTACCAGGACCTGCTGGGAAGCGGGCGCGCGGCCAAGGAGGTACGGCTGCTCGGCCTCGGGGCGTTCCTGCGGGGGCGGATCCGCGCCGAGGTTCGGGCGGTCAACGCGGCCCAGCAGGCCATGGACCGGCGCGAACTCGTCACGCACGGCGCGCTGGTGCTGATGTCGGCCATCGTCTCCGGGTTCGGCCTGATCTGGATGATCACCATGGTGGCCGGCGGGCAGGGCACGGTCGGGGACGTCGCCATGCTCGTCGGCACCCTGGGAGGCGTGCACACGGCGCTCGGGGGTGCGGTGTCGGCCGCCGGCGGCGTCCATCTCCAGCTTCTGGCGTTCGGGCACTACATGGCGGTGCTCCGCGCCGAGCCCGACCTGCCCCAGGCGGCCACGCCGCGGCGCCTGCCCGCTCTGCGGCGCGGTGTCGAGCTGCGCGACGTGTGGTTCCGCTACAGCGACGACCACCCGTGGATCCTGCGCGGCGTGCACCTGTTCATCCCGTACGGCCGATGCGCCGCCCTCGTGGGGCTCAACGGATCGGGGAAGAGCACCCTGGTCAAGCTGCTGTGCCGGTTCTACGACCCGGTACGCGGCTCGATCCTGTGGGACGGGGTCAACGTGCGCGACGTGCCCGCCGGCGAGCTTCGTGCCCGGATCGGCGCGGTGTTTCAGGACTTCATGACCTACGACTTCACCGCCGCCGACAACATCGCGGTCGGCGACATGTCGGCGGCAGGCGACCTGCCCAGGATCGAGGCAGCGGCGCACCGGGCCGGCGTCCACGAGGTGCTGCGGAGCCTGCCGCGCGGCTACGACACCTTGCTGACCAGGACGTTCCTCACACTCACCGACCGCGTCGACGAGAGCGCCGGCGTGCTGTTGTCGGGCGGGCAGTGGCAGCGGATCGCCATCGCGCGGGCGTTCCTGCGGGCCGGGCGTGACCTGATGATCCTGGACGAACCCGGCGCGGGGCTCGACGCGCAGGCCGAGCACGACGTGCACGCCAAGCTGCGGGAGATCCGTGCCGGCCGGACGAGCCTGCTCGTCTCCCACCGGCTCGGCGCCGTACGGGAGGCCGATCTCATCGTCGTCCTCGCGGACGGTTCGATCACCGAGTGCGGCAGGCACGAGGACCTCATGGCGGCCGGCGGCACCTACAGCCGGCTGTTCACCCTCCAGGCCTCCGGCTACCTCGCCGAGGGCGCTGCCACGACGGATCATCCGTCGCGACCAGAAAGGAAGGCTCACCGATGGGACTCATCAAGAAGCTGACGGCCGGGGCGTTCATCGCCGCCGTCGTGACCGTACCGGCGGCACCGGCCATCGCGACCACCGGCGCTCCCGCATCGGCTGTTCAGGCCGATCCGCCGTACGGCCGGACAGGGCCGTTCCCGACCCTGGGCGAGTGCAACAAGGCCAAGCGCGAATGGGACATCGACCATTACGTCAGCTCCTGCTACTGGAACGACGCCACCGGCTGGTGGTTCGAGTGGTTCACGGAAAGCTGATCAGGAGCCGAGCTCCTGAGTGACGCCTAACTCGGCGAAGAGTTCGGCGGCCAGCTTGCGGGACTCCGGCCCGTGCCCGACGTCGCCGAGCGTGCGCAGGGTGCGGGCCTCGCCCAGGCGGTGGCCGGTGTCGCGATGGGCGCCCAGGGCCTGCTCCGCGTACCGGACCGCTGTGGCGCGGTCTCCCGCGGCGAGCGCGCGTTCGGCGAGCGCGGTGAGCGCCTGGCCCTCCAGGAGCCGGGACGAACGCTCGCGGGCGAGCCGGAGCGCCTCCGCTGCGCAGGACACCGCCTCGGCGTGGTCCTCGACGGCGTCGGCGAGCCCTATCAGCGCGGCGATCCTGGGCAACAGGTTGTCCTCGCCGGCCGCCTCGATGGCCCTGCGGTGGTGTTCCACGGCCTGTGCGGGGCGGCCGGCGGCGCGGTGGACCCGGCCCAGGGCGGTGAGCGCCAGCGCCTCGGCATGACAGTCCTCGATGTCGCGACTGCGGGTCAGCGCCCGTTCGCCGAAGTCCAGCGCTTCTGCGTGGCGGCCGAGGTCGCTGTGCAGATCGGTGAGGACGACGAGGCAATAGGGCTCGCCGGCGTGGTTCCCGCTCGCCGCCATGCGGGCCAGCGACACGTGGAGGTGCTTCAGCGCCTCGTCGAAACGGCCCAGCAGGTGGCAGACCTCGCCGAGGTTGGTGTGCTTGGCGCCGTCGTGATCCGGTTTGAGCCGCAGGGCCTGCTGGACATGGTCGAACGCGACGTGCAGGTTGCCGAGCTGGGTGTGCACCACCGCGAGGTTGGTGTGCTTGACGGCCTGCATGCTCGTCAGGCCGGTACGCCTGTCCAGCCGCATGCCGTCCTCCAGGCAGCGGGCCGCGTCGGCGAGCTGCCCGAGCCGCCAGTAAGTGTTGGCGAGGCTGGACAGGGTGGCGCTCTTGCCCTCCTGCCATCCGGCCTCGTCGGCGTACGACAGGGCCCGGGTGTACAGGGGGATGGCCTCATGCGGCCTCTGGTAGGAATGGGCGGCGGCCAGGCCGCGCAGCGCCGCGACCATCGCCATCGCGTCACCCTCCTCGCCGGCCACCGCGACGGCCGCCTCCGCGCAGGAGAGCCAGTCGCTCATGCGCCGGCTCGTCCAGAAGTAGCTGCGCATCGCGTCGAAGAGCAGCCACACGAACCTCCGGGGGCCTGAGGAGACGGCCTGGTGGATGGCGGCGACGAGGTTGGCGTACTCGGCGGCCAGCCACTCCGACGCGGGCCCCGGGTCGTCGAAGGCGGCAACCGGCACGTCGGCCCGCGTCGCCGGAGGCGGCAGCCGGGACCAGGAGGGATGGAGGCGGCCGCCGGCGGCGCGCGTGTTCAGCAGGTACCAGCCGTACAGCCGCTGCCTGGCCCGCTCCAGCGTCTCGGGGCCATCCTCCTCGCGAGCGCGCTCCGCGGCGTACAGGCGCAGCAGGTCGTGGAAGCGGTAGCGGCCGGGCGCGTTGCGGTGGATCAGGTGGGCGCCGGCCAGCCGGTCGAGCTCGCGCCGCGCCTCCTCGACCGGGGTGCCGCTCAGCGCCGCGGCGGCCTCGGACGTGAAGTCAGGCCCTGGCACGAGACCGAGCAGCCGGAACGCCGCCCGTGCGGAGCCCGGCAGGGCGGCGTAGGAGAGGTTCAGGGTGGCGCGGATCGCGGTCTGCTCGTCGCCCTCGATCCGCAGGGTGGTGAGGGGACCTCCGGTGCGCAGCTCCGCGACGTACCCGGCGACGCTCTGGTAGTGGTCGACGGCGAGGTTGGCGGCCGCGATGCGCAGGGCCAGGGGCAGGTGCGCGCACAGGCGGGCCAGCTCCGCGGTGGCCTCGGGCTCGGCCTGCACCCGGCCAGCGCCGAGGACGGAGGCGAGCAGGTTCGTGGACTCCCCCGGCGACATGACGGCGAGGGGCAGGTGAACGGTGTCGCCGTGCACGGACAGCGCGCGCAGCTGGTCGCGGCTGGTGATCAGGACGACGCAGTCGGAGCCGGGAAGGAGCGGACGTACCTGCCCGGCGTCGCGCGCGTTGTCCAGGACCAGCAGCATGCGGCGCTGGGCGAGCGCGCTGCGCAGGAGCGCCGAGCGGGCGTCCAGCTCGGTGGGGATCCGCTCGACAGGGACGTTGAGTCCGAGGAGCAGCGTCTCCAGGGCAGTGGCGGGGTCGAGGGACGGGCCCGATGCGAAGCCGCGCAGGTCTACATAGAGCTGCCCGTCGGGGAAGTGCTCGTGAGCCAGATGGGCCCAGTGGACGGCCAGGGCGGTCTTGCCGACGCCGGCCGTCCCGGTGATCACGGCGATCCTGACCGGTCCCGTCGCCCGGCCTCCGGTGACCGGCAGGAGCCCGTCCAAGGCTCTGAGCTGGTCGTCGCGGCCGGTGAACGCGGCGATGTCCATGGGCAGCTGGCGCGGGCGCAGCCCCGGCGGCGGCTCCTCGGCCGCGGGGCGCGGGGCGAGTGCGGGGTCGGTGGTCAGGATCGCCTGGTGCAGCCGGCGTAACTCGTCGCCCGGGTCGACGCCCAGCTCGTCCCTCAGCAGGTCGGCGACGGTCTGGTAGGCGCGCAGGGCTTCCGCCTGGCGGCCGCAGCGGTAGAGGGCGAGCATGAGCTGGGCCCACAGCCGTTCGCGATGGGGCTGCGCAGTCGTCGCGGCGATCAGCTCGGGGACGACCTCTTCGTGCCGGCCGTTCTGCAGGGCGAGCTCGAGCCAGCGTTCCAGCGTCCTGAGCCGCTCCTCGTCGAGGCGGGCGGCGTGGTCGTGGCGCAGCGACTCCGCCGGGATGTCGGCCAGGGCAGGGCCGCGCCACAAGTCGAGCGCCTCGCGGAGCAGGGCGGCCTCACCGGGATCGGCGGAACGTGCCGCGTCGCCGGCCCTGCTCACGAGGTCGCGGAACCGGGTGAGGTCGAGCTGGTCGGTTTCGAGCCTGATGAGGTATCCCTGCTGGCGGGTCTGGATCAGCTGCTCTCCGTCGCAGTCCAGCGTGTGGCGCAGGCGGGCGATGTGGGTGTGCAGCGCCGCCTGCGCGTTGGCGGGGGCGGAGCCGGGCCACATGTGGCCGATGAGGCGGTCGCTGGAGACGTACTGGTTGGCGTCCAGCAACAGGGTGGCCAGGGCGATCCGCTGCTTGGCGGCCGGGACCGCGATCCGCCGGCCCGCGCGCACCACGTCGAGCTGCCCCAGAATGCCGAAGCGGGTCATCCGGTCCTCTTCGTCCAACGGCCGCTCGCGGTGTGCCAAACCTGCTCCTACCGTCATCGACACTGCAGGACCCGGACACCAAGATTCTGCCCCATCGCCGGGCGGACCGCGCTGCTCAGCCGCGGCGCAGGTCCGCCACCAGCAGGTTGGAGTCCTTGCCTACGATGTTGGCGCCGTTGGTGATGTACGCGCGGTTTCCCCGTACGACGACGGCCGTGGTGCCCTGCATGCCGTCGGAGGAGTCCAGCAGGACCTCGCCGGCGCCGTCCGCGCCGACCCGTACGAGCTTGCTGCTCTGGTTGATCGCGGCGAGCAGCTCGTCGCCCGCGCCGGTGAAGTCGAAGTCGTCGACGCCCTCCAGCCCTCTGGCCCGGACCTCGGCGCGGCCGGAGCCGCCGTCCCTGGTCGTGGGGATGCGGACGATGGTGCCGCGGTCGGAGTTGCTCGCCCACACGGCGCCGTCGTGGACCTTCATGCCGTTGGCGCCGAAGAAGCCGTCCGGGGCGAGCGCCGGGTCCGCCGACCACACCGTGGCCCGGCCACCTCTGAGCGGGGCCTGCCAGATGCGGCCACCTGCGGAGTCTGTGACCAGGAAGCGGGCTCCGTCGATGACCAGCGCGTTCGGCATGGTGTCGGCGGGCAGCGGCACGATCAGGCGCGGCCCCTCGGAGCCGCGGAGCTGCCAGACGCCGGTCAGCCCGCCCTTTCCCGCGGAGTAGAGGAAGGAGATCGTGCCGTCGGCGGAGCGGGCGACGCCGGTGACGACGGGAGTCCCGACGACGGGGGTGGTGCCGCCGCCGTCCGGTGGCAGGGGCATGGTGGCGAGCACCTTGACGGCGCCGTGGCGGGTGACCCGGACGACCTGGCGGGCGGGGATCATGCCGACGACGGCGCCGCCGCCGGGCTCCGGGGCGATGCTCTCGGCAGCCTGCCCGGCGGCGCGGTCGAAGCGGGCGAGCACGCGTACGTCGCCGAGGCTCGTCCCGCCGTGGGGAGGGGCGGCGAGCAGGAGGGCGGCCAGCGCGGCGGCACCCCGCCACCGGAGGAAGCCCGCGAGGTCGGTTCGATGCATGTCGAACACAATGCTCTTCCCCCCGAGGAGCATCCAGGACCTGTCACTCCCACCCACGAATCACTTAAAGTATGTGGACAGTAACAGTCAGCTATGGGGGTGGTCATGGCCGTGCCGCGTCACGTGGCCTGCGTGATGGATGGGAACGGCCGCTGGGCCGAGCAGCGCTCGCTGCCGCGCACCGCGGGTCACGAGGCCGCGGAGGCCGCCGTCATGGACGTCATCGAGGCGGCCCGCGCCGCCGGCGTCACCTGGCTCAGTCTGTACGCCTTCTCCACCGAGAACTGGCGGCGCCCGGCCGGCGAGATCGACGTCCTCATGCGACTCGTCCGCCGCGCCATCCGCAGGCACGCGCCCGCGCTGCACACGCGCGGCATCCGCTGCCGCTTCCTCGGCATGAGCGACCCGCGCATCCCGGCCCCGCTGGTCCGCGACATCACCGACCTGATGACGCTCACCCGCGACAACACCCGCATGACGCTGACCGTCGCCTTCGACCACGGCGGCCGCCGCGACATCGTGCAGGCCGCCCGCTCGCTGATCAGGTCAGGGGCGCCGGCCGACGAGGTCACCGAGGCCGGTTTCGCCGCCCACCTGCCCTACCCCGACACCCCCGACGTCGATCTCGTCATCCGCACCTCGGGCGAGCAGCGCATCTCCAACTTCATGCTCTGGCAGGTGGCCTACGCCGAGTGGGTGTTCCCCCAGGTGCTCTGGCCCGACTTCCGCGCCGCCCACTTCGCCGAGTGCCTCGACGCCTACCTGCGTCGCCGGCGCCGCTTCGGCGACGTCCACCCCACCACCGTGACACGAAAGGGCCTTCGTTGAGCCACACCGACCCGCAGCAGGACGTCTTCGGCCCCGACTCGCTCCTGCGCCCCCTGGCCTCCGAGGCGCGCTGGGGGCTCGCGGTGGCCAGGGCCACCCTGCTGGAGGCCGCCCATCCGCAGATCGGCGCGGCGCTGATGGAGAACTCCACGTTCCTGACCCATCCGTGGCGGCGGCTGCGCAACACCGTCACGAGCGCGCGGCGGCTGCTCGACCCCGACCCGCGCGTACGCGACCGCGAGGCGGCCCGGCTCAACCGCCTGCACGCCCGCATCTCGGGCACCGACGCCCAGGGCCGCCCCTACGACGCGACCGACCCCGAGGCACGCGCGTGGGTGGTGGCCACCCTGTTCGACTCGACGGTGACGATGTGCCGGCTGAGCGGCGACGCGCTCGGCGCCGACGCGATGCGCCGCCTCTACGACGAACACCGTACGTTCCTCGCGCTGATGGAGGGCACCGCCGACCACCTGCCCGCGACCCTGCCCGAGTTCTGGCCCTACTTCGACGACATCGTCGAGCACCGCCTGGAGAACAACGAAGCGGTCGGCGTCATCCTCTACCGGCTCTTCGCGAACGTGCCCGCCCCGCCCGTGCTGCGCGCCCACCCGGCGCTGTGGACGGCGGGCCGGGCCGTGGCGAGCCCGCTGGCCACGGCGATCACCATCGCCTCGCTCCCCGAGGCGTTCAGCAGGCGGGTCGCGCTGCCGGACCTGCCGGGCGCCCGCACGCTCATGCAGAGCGCCTACCTGGGCGCCGCCCTCGCCACCCGCCACCTGCCGCAGAGCTGGACTCGGGTGGAGTCCTTCATGAACCTCCTGGACTCCGAGGGCGAGGGCCCGTGGGAGACCGTACGCCGGCAGGCCGGCAAGGCCGCTGCCCTCGTACGCCTGCTCACCCCTGCCGGCGACGACGAGGGCGAGCAGGTGACCCGCTCGGCCGGCCGGTTCTTCACCGAGGTGCTCGACCAGACCGGCGACGGCTGCCTGCGCTGGCCCGACCTGGCCGCCATGGCACGTGAGATCGCCACCCGGCTCGACCTCGGCGGGCAGGAGGAGGAGCGGCTGTTCCAGGCGTACGCCGCGTGGTGGGCCGAGCTGCAGGCCGCGCTCGACCGCGACGGCGACGGGCGGGTCACCCGCGAGGAGTACGCCGCCGCGGCGGCCCGCCTGCCCGGCACCGGCCTCATCAGGATCGCCGACGTGCTGTTCGACGTCACCGACACCGACGACGACGAGAAGATCGACGCCGGCGAATACCGCAACCTGTTCCGCACGGCCTTCCACCGCGACCTGGCGGGCGGCGGCGAGGGCTACTCGCGCAGCGCGTTCGTCCGGCAGTTCGTCTCCTTCATGTCCGGCCAGGAGCACTCGAGCGCCTACACCTCGCTGCTCACCTCAGGCTGAGCGGCAGGAGTCGCCGGGTTCCCGAGCGCCGGCAGGCCGCAGGCGTAGCGAGGTCGTCAATATTCGGGCCACTGCCGTATGAATCCCGTCAAGAACGGCGAAACTCCCCCATTTCCGACGTTTGCTTGATCTGCGCCGCCTCTCCGGGGGCGGCGCTCCCATCAACCGAGCTGAGGAGTGGGGATGACCGACGTCATCTTCGTCGCCCTGACGATCGCGATCTTCGTGATCTTCGGGCTTGTCGTGCGGGCGGTGGAGCGGCTGTGAGCGCCGTCAACGCCACCGGTCTCGTCGTGGCCGCCGGTCTCGTGATCTTCATGGTCGCGGCCCTGTTGTTCCCGGAGCGCTTCTGATGAGTACGGCCCTCGCCGGGACGCTCTTCATCGCCTCCCTCATCGCCGCTCTGGCCCTGGCCTGGAAGCCGCTCGGCGACCACATGTACCGCGTCTACTCCACCTCCCGGCACACCGCCGTCGAGCGCGGCGTCTACCGCCTGCTGGGAGTCCGGGCGGACGCCGAGCAGAGCTGGCCTGTCTACGCGCGCGCTCTGCTGGCGTTCTCGCTGGTCTCGGTCCTCGTCGTGTACGGCGTCCAGCGCCTCCAGGACAGGCTGCCGCTGAGCCTCGGCATGGAACCGGTGACCGACCACATCGCCTGGAACACCGCGATCAGCTTCGTCACGAACACCAACTGGCAGGCGTACTCGGGCGAGTCCACCATGGGCCACCTGACGCAGATGGCCGCGCTGGCGGTGCAGAACTTCGTCTCGGCGGCGGCCGGGATGGCGGTCGCGGTCGCACTGGTACGCGGCTTCGCCCGCCGCAGGTCGGCCACGATCGGCAACTTCTGGGTGGACCTGGTCCGCGGCTCGCTGCGCATCCTGCTGCCGCTCGCCTTCGCCGGCGCGCTGGTGCTGGTGGCGGCCGGTCTGGTGCAGAACTTCTCGGACGTCCAGCAGGTGAGCACACTGGCCGGCGGCACGCAACGGATCACCGGCGGGCCGGTCGCCTCCCAGGAGGCCATCAAGGAGCTGGGCACCAACGGTGGCGGCTTCTACAACGCCAACTCGGCCCACCCGTTCGAAAACCCAGCAAGCTGGACGAACTGGTTCGAAATCCTCCTGATCCTGGTCATCCCGTTCTCGCTCACCCGCACGTTCGGCCGCCTGGTCGGCCAGGTCAGGCAGGGCTACGCGATCCTGGCGGTGATGGGCGTGCTGGCCGTGGCGAGTGTGCTGCTCACGACCGTCTTCGAGCTGTCCGGGGCCGCCACCGTGCCGGAGGCGGCCGGCGCCGCCATGGAGGGCAAGGAGCTGCGCTTCGGCGTCGCGAACTCGGCCACCTTCGCCGCGGCCACCACCCTGACGAGCACCGGCGCGGTGAACTCCTTCCACGACTCCTTCACCCCGTTCGGCGGCATGATGACGCTGCTGAACATGATGCTGGGCGAGGTCGCGCCCGGCGGGGCCGGCGCCGGCCTGTACGGCATGCTCGTCCTGGCCGTGATCACGGTTTTCGTGGCCGGGTTGATGGTCGGACGCACCCCGGAGTACCTGGGCAAGCGGATCGGGGCCGGCGAGATCAAGCTGGCCTCGCTGTACTTCCTGGTCACGCCGGTGCTGGTGCTGGCCGGCACGGCGGTCGCGATGGGTTCGGCCGGGGCACGGGCGAGCATGCTGAACACCGGCCCGCACGGCCTGTCCGAAGTCCTGTACGCCTTCACCAGCGCCGCCGGCAACAACGGCTCGGCCTTCGCCGGCCTCACGGTCGGCACCCCCTGGTACGACGTGGCGCTCGGCCTGTGCATGGCCTTCGGCCGCTTCCTGCCGATCATCCTGGTGCTGGCCCTGGCCGGGGCGCTGGCCGCGCAGGCGCCCGTAGCGGAGGGCGCGGGCACGTTGCCGACGCACCGGCCGCAGTTCGTGGGCCTGGTCATCGGCGTCACCGTGGTCCTGGTCGCCCTCACCTTCCTCCCGGTCCTGGCGCTCGGGCCCCTGGCAGAAGGGCTGTCCTGACATGGCGGCTCCCGTACTGGAGAGAGCGGGCGGCGGCCTGCTCGACCCCCGTCAGCTGATCGCCTCGCTGCCGGACGCGCTGCGCAAGCTCAACCCGGCCACGCTGTGGCGTAACCCGGTGATGTTCGTCGTGGAGGCCGGCGCGGTCCTCACCACCGTCCTCGCCGTCGCCGACCCGTCGTTCTTCGCCTGGGCGATCGTGGCGTGGCTGTGGCTGACCGTGCTCTTCGCGAACCTGTCGGAAGCGGTGGCCGAAGGCCGCGGCAAGGCACAGGCGGCCACGCTGCGCAAGGCCAAGGCCGGCACGACGGCCCGCCGGCTCAAGAGCCCGGACGACCCCGGCGAGTGGGACGTCGTCCAGGCCACCGAGCTGCGGCCGGGCGACCACGTGACCGTCGAGGCCGGCGAGGTCGTCCCCGGCGACGGCGACGTGATCGCGGGCATCGCGAGTGTGGACGAGTCGGCGATCACCGGCGAGTCCGCCCCGGTCATCCGGGAGTCCGGCGGCGACCGCTCCGCCGTGACGGGCGGCACCAAGGTGCTGTCCGACCGCATCATCGTCCGGATCACCCAAAAGCCCGGCGAGAGCTTCATCGACCGGATGATCGCCCTGGTCGAGGGCGCGAACCGGCAGAAGACGCCGAACGAGATCGCACTCAACATCCTCCTGGCCGCGCTGACGATCATCTTCCTCGTCGCCACCGTCACCGTGCAGCCGGCGGCCATCTACTCCATGTCCGTCAACCCGGGCGCTCCCGGCTCACCGGCCCTCGACGGCGACGGCGTCACCGGCGTCGTGCTGGTGTCCCTGCTCGTCTGCCTGATCCCGACCACGATCGGCGCGCTGCTGTCGGCCATCGGCATCGCCGGCATGGACCGGCTCGTCCAGCGCAACGTCCTCGCGATGTCCGGGCGGGCCGTCGAGGCGGCCGGCGACGTGTCCACGCTGCTGCTGGACAAGACGGGCACCATCACCCTCGGCAACCGGCAGGCCGCCGCGTTCGTCCCGGTGGACGGAATCGGCGCGAACGACCTGGCGGCGGCGGCGCGGCTGTCCAGCCTGGCCGACGAGACGCCCGAGGGCCGCTCGATCGTGCTGTTCGCCGAGCGGCGCCACGGCCTGCGCGAGCGGCGTCCTGACGACACGGTGAACGCCACGTGGGTGCCGTTCACCGCCCAGACCCGCATGTCCGGCGTGGACCTGGACGGCCGCCAGGTGCGCAAGGGCGCCGCGGCCGCGGTGCTGGCGTGGGTGCGCGAGGCCGGCGGCCACCCGAGCGAGGAGGTCGGTCACGTGGTGGACGGCATCGCCGCCTCCGGCGGCACCCCGCTGGTGGTCGCGGAGCGGGGCCGCGTGCTCGGCGTGATCCACCTCAAGGACGTCGTCAAGGAGGGCATGCGGGAACGCTTCGCCGAGATGCGCCGCATGGGCATCCGCACCGTCATGATCACCGGCGACAATCCGCTGACCGCCAGGGCCATCGCCGACGAGGCCGGCGTGGACGACTTCCTCGCCGAGGCCACTCCCGAGGACAAGCTGGCCCTGATCAGGAAGGAGCAGGAGGGCGGCCGGCTGGTCGCGATGACCGGCGACGGCACCAACGACGCCCCCGCCCTGGCCCAGTCGGACGTGGGCGTCGCCATGAACACCGGCACGTCCGCCGCCAAGGAGGCCGGGAACATGGTGGACCTCGACTCCGACCCGACCAAGCTCATCGAGATCGTCGAGATCGGCAAGCAGTTGCTCATCACGCGGGGCGCGCTCACCACGTTCTCGATCGCCAACGACCTCGCGAAGTATTTCGCGATCATCCCGGCCGTCTTCACCGCGGTCTACCCGGGCCTGGACGCGCTCAACGTCATGCGGCTCTCGAGCCCGCAGTCCGCGATCCTGTCCGCGGTGATCTTCAACGCGCTGGTCATCGTCGCCCTGATCCCGCTGGCGCTCAGAGGCGTCAGATACCGGGCGGCCGGCGCGTCCAAGCTGCTGAGCCGCAACCTGTACGTCTACGGGCTCGGCGGCATCGTCACGCCCTTCATCGGCATCAAGCTTGTCGACCTGCTCGTTCAGTTCCTCCCGGGGATGGGTTAAATGGACCGTATGCCCAGCTGGGTTCGCCTGCACGTGGCCGCGCTGAGGGCGCTGGCCGTCCTGACGATGCTGCTCGGCATCGTCTACCCGCTGGCCGTCACCGGCGTCGCGCAGGCGCTGGCCGCCGACCGCGCCGACGGCTCGATCGTCGTCAAGGACGGCAAGGCCGTGGGCAGCTCGCTCATCGGCCAGTCCTTCACCGGCGCCGACGGTGCGCCGCTGCGCGCGTACTTCCAGTCCCGCCCGTCGGCGACCGGCTATGACCCGGCCTCGACCGGGGCGAGCAACCTGGGCCCCGAGGACGTCGTGGACCAGGGCAGGACGTCGCTGCTCACTCGCGTCTGCGCCCGTTCCAAGGCGGTCGGCGAGCTGGAGGGCGTCAGCGGCGCCCGCCCGTACTGCACCCCGGACGGGGTCGGCGCGGTGCTCAAGGTCTTCCCCGGCCGGGCCGTCAGCGTCAATCAAGCCTGCCCGGCCGTCCCGTTCCTGCGCACGTACCGGGGACTGAAGGTGGAGTGCGCCAGGCCGGGCGAGGACTACGCGGCCGGCCGCACCGTCCCCGTCCGTGGTGACGTGAGCGCCGTGCGGGTCCCCGCCGACGCGGTGACGGCCGGCGGCTCCGGGCTGGATCCGCACATCTCCGTCGCCTACGCCGAGCTCCAGGCGCCCCGCGTCGCCCGCGAGCGCGGGCTCGACCGGGCCGAGGTCGAACGGCTCATCCGGCGGCACACCACCGGCCGGGCGCTGGGCTTCATGGGCGAGCCCGCCGTCAACGTGCTCGAACTCAACCTCGCACTCGACGGGAGGTGACATGAGGGGACGGCTGCGGATCTACCTCGGGGCGGCGCCCGGGGTCGGCAAGACGTACGCGATGCTCGGTGAGGGCCGCCGCGCGCGGGAGCGCGGCCGTGACGTGGTGGTGGGCCTGGTCGAGACCCACGGCCGTCCCCGCACCGCCGATCTCCTGGAGGGTCTGGAGATCATCGCGCGCAGGCCGGTCGTCCACCGCGGCGCCACCTTCACCGAGCTCGACGTGGACGCCGTGATCGCGCGCGGGCCGGCGGTGGCGCTGATCGACGAGCTGGCCCACACCAACGTGCCGGGCTCGAAGAACGTCAAGCGCTGGCAGGACATCGACGAGATCCTGGACGCCGGCATCGACGTCGTCTCCACGGTGAACATCCAGCACCTGGAGTCGGTCAACGACGTCGTCCAGGAGATCACCGGCGTGCCGCAGCGTGAGACCGTACCGGACGAGGTGGTGCGCCGCGCCGACCAGATCGAGCTGGTCGACATGTCGCCGGAGGCGCTGCGCCGCCGCATGGCGCACGGCAACGTGTACGCGCCCGAGAAGGTCAGCGCCGCCATGGCGAACTACTTCCGCGTCGGCAACCTCACCGCGCTGCGCGAGCTCGCGCTGCTGTGGGTCGCGGGCAAGGTGGACGACCAGCTCGGCCGTTACCGCGCCGACCACGGCATCGAGGGCACCTGGGAGACCCGCGAACGCGTCGTGGTCGCCCTGACCGGCGGCCCGGAGGGCGACACGCTGGTGCGGCGGGCCGCGCGCATCGCCGCCCGCACCAAGGGCGCCGACCTGCTGGCCGTCCACGTCACCAGCGCCGACGGCCTGGCCGGCGCCGACCCGGCGAACCTGGCCAGGCAGCGCACGCTCGCCGAGAACCTGGGCGGCAGCTACCACCAGGTCGTCGGTGACGACATCCCGCGGGCGCTGCTCGACTTCGCCCGCGGCGTCAACGCCACCCAGCTCGTCCTTGGCGCCTCACGCAGAGGACGGTTCGCGCAGATCCTCTCGCGCGGCGTCGGAGTGGAGACCACCTCCTTGTCCGGCTCCATCGACGTGCACCTGGTCCCGCACGAGGAGGCCAAGAGGGGCCGCCGGCGGCCGGAACGCAGCCGCGCCGCCCTCACCCGCACCCGCCGGCTGGCCGGATGGGCCGTGGCGATGACCGGCATGCCCGCGCTGACCGCCGCCCTGTCCCCGTTCCGCGACGTGCTCTCCCTGCCCAGCGAGATCCTGCTGTTCCTGTGTCTGGTCGTCGGCGTCGCCCTCATCGGCGGCATGTGGCCGGCGATCGTCGCCGCCGTCGGCGGCTCGCTCCTGCTCAACTGGTTCTTCACCTCGCCCACCGGGCGGCTCACCATCGCAGCGCCGGAGAACCTGTTCGCCCTGGTGGTGTTCGTCCTGGTCGCGGCGGCCGTCAGCACGATCGTGGACGTGGCGGCCCGGCGTACCCGGCAGGCCGCCCGCGCGAGCGCCGACGCCGAGGTCCTGTCAACACTGGCCGGTCACGTCCTGCGCGGTGAGGCAGCGCTGCCCTCACTCCTGGGACGGCTGCGCGAGACCTTCGGCCTCGACTCGGTCACCCTGCTCGAACGCGCCGGCGAACCGACCCCTGACGACCAGTCCGCACCCGGAGCCTGGCGGATCGTCGCCACCTCCGGCGCCGCCCCCTGCACCACGCCCGCCATGGCCGACACCGACGTCGCCATCGGAAACGACCTGGTGCTCGCCGCCCGCGGCCGGTTGCTGGATGCCAGCGACCGGCGGGTGCTGGAGGCGTTCGCCGCCGAGGCCGCCGTGGCCCTGCGCCAGGAGCGCCTCCAGGAGGCGGCCGAACGGGCCGGACCCCTGGCCGAGGCCGACAGGATGCGCACCGCCCTGCTGGCCGCCGTCAGCCACGACCTGCGCACCCCGCTGTCGGCCGCCAAGGCCGCCGTCGAGAGCCTGCGCAACGACGAGGTGGCCTGGACGCGGCAGGACCGCGACGAATTGCTCGCCACCGCCGACGAATCCCTGACCCGGCTGCACCGGCTGGTGGAGAACCTGCTCGACATGAGCCGCCTGCAGGCCGGCGTCCTCGGGCTGTCGCTGCAACCCGTCGCGCTCGAGGAGGTCGTGCCCCGAGCCGTGGACGACCTCGGCGCCCTGAGCGATCGCATCGAGGGGGACGTCATCGCCGGCCTGCCCGACATCGTCGCCGACCCGGCGCTGCTCGAGCGGGTGCTGGTCAACCTGATGGCCAACGCCGTCCGCCACAACCCGCCGGAAGCCAAGGTGCTGGTGACGGGCAGCCGGCACGACGACAAGGTGGAGATCAGGGTGATCGACCGCGGCCCCGGCATCCCGCGCGAGGACCGCGAGCGCGTCTTCCTGCCGTTCCAGCGGCTCGGCGACCGCGACAACGGCACCGGCGTCGGCCTCGGCCTCGCGCTGTCCCGCGGGCTGATCGAGGCCATGGGCGGCACCCTCACCCCCGAGGAGACGCCGGGAGGAGGGCTGACGATGATGGTGAGCATGCCCGTCCACGGCAGGATGGAGCCGTCATGACCAAGATCCTCGTCGTCGACGACGAGCCGCAGATCCTGCGCGCCCTGCGCATCAACCTGGCCGCCCGCCACTACGAGGTCGAGGTCGCCGCCGACGGCTCCTCGGCGCTGCGCCAGGCCGCCCAGTGGCACCCCGATCT
This sequence comes from Nonomuraea sp. NPDC049421, assembly GCF_040677005.1. Classification (NCBI taxonomy): domain Bacteria; kingdom Bacillati; phylum Actinomycetota; class Actinomycetes; order Streptosporangiales; family Streptosporangiaceae; genus Nonomuraea; species Nonomuraea sp. NPDC049421. The sequence goes on along the minus strand of NZ_JBFAQA010000020.1, from coordinate 157,240 downwards.
CGTCGTCCTCGACCTCGGCCTGCCCGACATCGACGGGACGGATGTCATCCACGGCCTGCGCGGCTGGACCCGGGTGCCCATCGTCGTCCTGTCAGGACGTGCCGACAACCAGGACAAGATCGACGCTCTGGACGCCGGTGCCGACGACTACGTGACGAAGCCGTTCAGCATAGAGGAGCTCTTGGCCCGCATCCGCGCCGTCTCCCGCCGCGCCACCGTCCAGGACACCGAGCCGGCCAGCATCAGCATCGGCGAGCACACGGTGGACCTGGCCGGCAAGACCGTCTCCGGCGGGCTCCGGCTCACCCCTACCGAGTGGCACATCCTGGAGATCCTGCTCCGCAACCCCGGCAAGCTGATCCCCCAGCGCTACCTGCTCACCGAGGTCTGGGGCAGCCAGGCCGTCAAGGAGACCCACTACCTGCGCCAGTACATGGCCCAGCTCCGCAAGAAGCTCGAACCCGACCCCGCGCACCCCCGGCACCTGATCACCGAACCCGGGATGGGCTACCGCTACACCCCTTGAACCGTGCTGATCGGCGACATCCTGCACACCACCGCCGACGATCTGGCCTTCGACGCCTCCAGCGCCCGCCTTCGCCGACGCCCTGACTCACGCGATCCGCTGTCCTTCGCCCACGCATCTCCTTTCCTGGGCGTCAGCCGTGGGCGGGCAGGCCGCCCATGGCGCTGAGGGTGGTGCCGTTGACGTAGCCGGCGGACGGGGAGGCGAGGAAGGTGATGGCGGCGGCGATCTCCTCGGCGTCCGCGAGGCGTCCCAGGGCGACCGATCGTCCCGCGGCTTCGAAGGCGTCGCCGAACGCGGCCGTCCCCTCCGTACGGGTGGGGCCGGCCGCGACGGCGTTGACCCGGACGCCCGCCGGGCCGTACTCCGCCGCCCAGGTCCTGGTGAGGGACTCCAGGGCGGCCTTGGTGGCGCCGTAGACGCCGGTGCCGTGGCCGGGCGTGGTGGCGGCGCCGCTGCTGACGTTGACGATCGCGCCGTGCCCGCGCTTGGCCATGGCGGGGGCCAGGGCCTGGACGAGCAGGTACGGGGCGCGCAGGTTGACCTCGACGTGCGTGTCGAAGGTCGCTCGGTCGGTGTCGGCGGTGTGGGTGAAGTGGAAGACGCCGGCGTTGTTGACGAGGATGTCGACGTGCCCGGCGCGTTCGGCCAGCGCCGTCACCTCGGCGGGCCGTGTGAGGTCGGCTGGTTCGAAGCGGGCCGAGCCGCCCGCCTCCTCGATCCGGCTCAGGGTGGCCTCCGCACGCTCGCGGTCGCGGCCGTGCACGATGACGCGGGCGCCGAGCCCGGCCAGAGCCAGGGCGGTGGCGCGGCCGATGCCCGCGGTGGCTCCGGTGATCAGCGCCGTCCGGCCGGTGAGGTCGGCGGTCGCTGCGGTGATCAGTGCGCGGTCCTTGTTCACTGTGGCTTCCTGTCGGTAGGGGTTGCTCCGTGACCAGGGTCGGGGCGGCGGCGCGTCACTCGCAAAGCCGTTTGCCACATCGGCAAAGCGCTAGGGTCGGCAGCTGATCTCCATGCCGTCCTCCACGGGGAAGGAGACGGAGACGTAGCCGTGCGCGGGGTCGCGGACGTAGGCGAGGTAGTCGGCCATGCTCTCGAACGTGATGTCGTCGGCCACCACGAGCGCCCCCGGGGCCAGGCGGTCTTCGAGCAGCCGCAGCACCGGCAGGCACAGCTCCTTCCAGCCGTCGAGCAGCAGCAGGCCGATCGGCCCCGGCACCTCGGCCAGCGTCTCGAGGGCGTCGCCGGACAGGATCGTCACGTGCTCGGCCAGTCCTGCCTGCTCCAGGTTGGCGCGCGCGGCCTTGACCTTGACGTCGCTGAGCTCGGTCGTCCAGACGTGGCCCGTGCCGTTGTCGGCGACCGCGGCGGCCAGGTGGAGGGTGGAGATGGCGTACGAGGTGCCGAACTCGACGATCGTCTCGGGGCGGCCGTTGCGCGCCAGCGCGTACAGCAACCGACCGCCCGCCCGGGAGATCGGCATGTACTCCCCCGCCAGCGCGTCGGCGCGCTGCCGCGCGGTCGCCTCGGCGTACGGGATGTCGAGCGGCCAGGGGGCGGGGTCGGCCTCTTCGCGGTCGGCGGCGGCGAACAGCCGGTCGAGGAGTCGAGCGGTTTCCGGCTTCGTCAATGTGTTCATGACCCCTACCGTAGACGCACCGTTGCGTCTAGACAAACTGCTAAGGTCGGACGCGTCGAAGGAGGGAGCCCATGGGCGGCACCGCGCAGAAGCACCGCGGCAACCGGTACGGCCGCAGCGAGGAGGCGCGCCAGAGCGTGCTGGAGGCGGTCGACGACCTGCTGGTGGAGGTCGGATACGCACGCCTGACCATCGAGGGCATCGCCGAGCGGGCGGGCGTGGCCAAGCAGACGATCTACCGCTGGTGGCCGTCCAAGAACGACATCCTCATGGACGCCTTCGTCCAGGACGCCGCCGAGGCGCTCATCCCGTCCGACACCGGCGACCTGCGGCATGACCTGCGCACCCATGCCCGCAACGTCGCCGCCTTCCTCACCGCCTCCGACGCCGGCGCCGTGTTCCGCGCCCTCACCGCCCAGGCCCAGCACGACCCGGCGCTCGCCGCCCGGCTGCAGGCCGAGCACCTCGGCAAGCAGCGCGGCTACGACCGGCTCCCCTTCGAACGCGCGCTCACCCGTGGCGACCTCGACCCCGGCATGGACCCCGGCATGGACCCCGGCATGGACCCCGGCATGGACATCGACCTGGCCGTCGATCAGATCATGGGGCCGATCTACTACCGCGTCCTGGTCACCGGTCAGCCCGTGACGCAGGAGTTCACCGACACGCTGGTGGACGCCGTCCTTTCCAGAGGCTGAGCGTTGTTTGCGTAGTTTGATAGGGTTTTAGGTGGTGTGCCGGGAAGCCTGGTCGGCGAGTGTACGTCCTGTTCCCCGACCACGAGCGGAGCTTCATGCCCGGCACGTCCACCACGCCATCCCGCCCTGCCCGGAATCTGTTCTACCGTTCCGAGGCCCGCCGCATCGCCGGCATCCTGCGCAAGGAGACCATCGGCGGCGCGCTGCTGCTGGCCGCCGCACTCGTCGCACTCGTCTGGGCCAACTCGCCTTGGGCGCAGACGTACGAGGACCTGCGCGCCTTCGAGGTGGGCCCCGCCGCGCTGCACCTCGATCTCGACCTGGCCACCTGGGCCGCTGACGGCCTGCTGGCGATCTTCTTCTTCGTGGCGGGGCTGGAGCTGAAGCGCGAGTTCGTCGCGGGCGACCTGCGCGACCCGCGGCGGGCCGCGGTGCCGGTGGCCGCCGCCTTCGGCGGGGTCGTCGTGCCCGCCCTGGTCTACCTCGCGATCGCCGGCGGCTCCGGCGGCGCGCAGGGCTGGGCGATCCCGACCGCCACCGACATCGCGTTCGCGCTGGCGGTGCTGGCCGTGATCGGCCGCTCCCTGCCCGACGCGCTGCGGACCTTCCTGCTGACCCTGGCCGTGGTGGACGATCTGATCGCCATCGTCGTCATCGCCCTCTTCTACACCGCACACCTCGCGGTGCTGCCGCTGCTGGGGGCCCTCGTCCCGCTGGCGGTCTTCGCGGTGCTGGTACGGCGCGGCGTACGGGCCTGGTGGCTGCTGCTGCCGCTCGCCTTCGCCACGTGGGCCCTGGTGCACGCCTCCGGAGTGCACGCCACCGTGGCGGGGGTGCTGCTGGCGCTGACCGTTCCCGTCGCGGCGCGCCCAGGCGGGGACGCGACCGGGCTCGCCGAGCACTTCGAGCACCGGTTCCGTCCGCTCTCGGCCGGGGTCGCCGTGCCCGTGTTCGCGTTCTTCTCGGCCGGGGTGTCGCTGGGCGGGCTGAGCGGGCTGGCCGGCACGCTGACCGAGCCGATCGCCGCCGGCATCCTGGCCGGGCTGCTCATCGGCAAGCCTCTTGGCATCCTGGGCGCGACGTGGCTGGTGGCCAGATTCAGCCGCGCCACGCTGGACGAGGGGCTGGGGTGGATCGACATGGCGGGGCTCGCCGTGCTGTCCGGGATCGGGTTCACCGTGTCGCTGCTGATCGGGGAGCTGGCTTTCGGTGCGGCGGAGGTGGCGCAGGTGAAGGTGGCCGTGCTGACCGGGTCGGTCGCGGCGGCGCTGGTGGCCATGGTGATCCTGCGCCTGCGCGCCCGTACGCACGCCGCCGCTGTCCAGCGGGACTGAAGCGGGGCTGCGTGCTCAGCCGGCCGCGCGTTCCAGGGCCTTGGCCGCGCGGTCGACGTCGGCCTCGGTCGTGCGCCAGTTGGAGAACGCCGCCCGCAGGGCCGGGACGCCCGCGTACTCGGTGGTGGTGACGAACGCCTCGCCGGACTCCGCGACCGCGCGGGCCACCTCGCCGGCGCGTTCGGGGGCGTCGGCGAGGGTGAAGCAGACGACGTTCAGCCGGACCGGGGCCAGCAGCCGGTACGCGGGCATCGCGGCCAGACGCTCACCGAGGCGGGCGGCGAGCGCGATGTCCCGCCGGACGATCTCCGCGTGGCCCTCCCGCCCGTACGCCGCCAGCGTGAACCAGGCCGCCAGGGCCCGCAGCCGCCGCGAGTTCTCCGGCGTGAGGTGCAGGAAGTCGGGCCGGTCGCCGAGCGGGCCGAGGTAGGCGGCCGAGTTCTGGAACACCCGCGCCTGGAGGTCGCGGCGGCGGGTGAACTGCGCGGCGCTGTCGTACGGGACGTTCAGCCACTTGTGCAGGTCGAGGCAGATCGAGTCGGCCTCGCCCAGACCGTCCACGAGGTGGGCGTGGTCGGGCGAGAGCGCGGCGAAGGCGCCGAAGGCGGCGTCCACGTGCAGCCAGAACGGATACCGCTCGCGCAACGCGGCGATCGCCCGCAGGTCGTCGTAGTCGACGGTGTTGACCGTGCCGGCGTTCGCGACCACGATCGCGGGCTCGCCGTCCAGCTCGCGCAGCGCCGCTTCGAGGCTCTGTACGTCCACCGCCTCCCTGCCGGGCAGCACGCCGACCCTGCGCAGCGCCAAACGGCCGAGCCCGAGCATCGACAGCGCCTTGCCGATGCTGGAGTGCGGCGTCCCGGACAGCACCCGCACCGGCCCGAGCGCGGCCAGCCCCTGCTCGGCCACCGAGACGCCGCGCCGCTCCCCGGCCCACTCGCGGCCGATGGCCAGGCCGGTCGCGTTCGACATGGTGGCGCCGCTGACGAACGCCCCCTCGTGCGCGCCCGGCAGCCCGAACAGGTCGCGCAGCCAGCCGACGGTCTCGCGTTCGAGATCGGCGGCCGAGGAGTCGACGCCGCTGTCGGCGTTCTGGTCGTAGGCGGCGGTCAGCCAGTCACCGGCGAGCGCGGCCGGCGTACTGCCGCCGACGACGAACCCCAGGTACCGGGGGCCGGCACCACCCGAGAACCCGGCCGACCAGCGCCGCTCGAACACCTCCAACGCACCCCTCGCCCCGGCCCCGCGCTCCGGCAACGCGACCGCCTCCTGCGGCGTAGGCGGCGGCCCGACCGGCCGCTCCCCAAGCCCCGCCAGGAACCGGGTGGCGTGCTCGCGCACCTCGTGAAGCAGTCCGGGCAAATCGGCGAGATCGTCCCTGAGTCGTGGGTTCATGGGCCCAGCGTAGAGAGCGCGGCCCCACGGATGAGAAGTCAGCCCGCACCACCCACCGAACGCGTGCGAGCCCGTGCCGGCGCGAGTGGGCGCGCCCTCCGCGCGGGCCGGTGTGGTTCAGTGCGGGGTGGCGGGCTCGAAGAGTTCGACGAGGTTTCCGGAGGGGTCTTCGAGGAGGATCTGCCGGCCGCCGGGGCCCGGGACGACCTCGCCGCGGAACGACAGCCCGGCGGCCCGGAGCCGGTCGATCTCCGCGTCCAGGTCCTCGTGGATGAGGTGGACGCGGTTGCGGCCGGGCGGGGTGCCCTCGGGGTGGCGCGGGCGCCGGAGCTGGGCGGGCCGTCATCGCAGGGCGCCCCCGAGACGACGCACTGGAGCCTCCCCGGCCCGGCGGCCCCCGGCCAGGGCGGCTACCCGGCGTTCGTCCGTACGGCCGACGACCTCACCGCCCGCATCCGGTTCCTGCTGCACGCCCTGAGCGTCTGACCCGGCTTGACTTGGAGCGCGCTCCAACTTCTACCGTTCGTCCCATGAGTGACGGACATGCCCGGCCACAGGAGCAGCCGACCCTCACGATCGCCCAGGTCGCCGCGCGCACCGGCCTCACCCCGGACACCCTGCGCTACTACGAGCGCGCCGGGCTGATCGAAGGAGTCGGCCGCACCCCCGGCAACCAGCGCTGCTACGCGGCCTCCGACCTGGACTGGCTGGAGTTCCTGCTGCGGCTGCGCGAGACCGGCATGTCGATCAGCGACATGCAGCGGTACGCCCGGCTGCGCGCCGCCGGCGACGCCACCTTCGGGGACCGGCTGGCCCTGCTCCGCGAACATCAAGCGGAGCTGGACGAGCGCATCCGCGGCCTGCTCCGCAACGCCGCCGCCCTGGGCGACAAGATCAAGCACTACGAGACGCTGCTCGACCAGCAGCCGGAAACGGATCGACCATGACCACCGACCCCACCACGGGACCCACCACAGACCCCACCGTCGCGACCGCAGATGGCACCACCTCCGCCACCTCGGACAGCACCGCCGAGACCCGTCAGGAGCGTTTCGAGCGCGGGATCGAGGTACTCAACCGCGTCGACGGCGAGAGCGGGCAGCGCGTCATCGACGCACTCGCCGACGTCAACCCCGAGCTCGGCCACCAGGTCGTGGCCTGGGGCTTCGGCGAGATCTACGACCGGCCCGGCCTGTCGCCACGCGACCGCCAACTGGTCACCCTCGGCATGCTCACCGCCCTCGGTGGCTGCGAACCCCAGCTCGACGTGCACATCAACGCGGCGCTCAACGTCGGCCTCACCCGCGACGAGATCGCCGAAGCCCTGCTGCACACCGCCGTCTACTGCGGCATGCCCAAGGCCATCAACGCCACCTTCGTCGCCAAGAAGGTCTTCGGCGAACGCCGCCTCCTGAAGGACTCCTAGACGGCGACGGCGTCCAAGTCATTCCCTACTTCCGCCTGCCGTCCGAAGAACCTCGGATTTCCGCCTGCCTTCGGTAACCGCGTCAGGGGCGCAGACGGTGGAACAGCTCCGGCTCGGGGGCACAGACGAAGGCCTCGTCCCAGTCGAGAACCGCCACCAACCGGCCGTCCCGGGCCAAGGTGTTGCCGGTGTAGTAGTCGTAGAGCGCCCTGTGCAGCCGGGCGAGCAACACGAAGCTGTCCGGCCTCGCGGTCGAGGTCACCGACCAGGACCGCATCAGGCCCATGCTGATCGCGCGCGGCCTCAGCCCGGACGCCTTCAGCGCATCGCCCTTCTTCACGGCCGACATCCGTGAGGTCGTCCTGACACAGCTGGAGGGCCCTGCCATGGTCATCGACCTCTGGCGCCCCGGCCACGGCCTCCAGCGCCTCGACCGCTCATAGCCTCGTCGCATTGAGGGAACGGCCGGTCCCGTCCGCTGGGCGATCACGACCGTTCGAGCGCTCATGGCCTCACGTCGGGGGAATGACCAAGCCCGTCTGGTAGGCGATCACGACCAGTTGCGCACGATCGCGTGCCCCCAGTTTCGTCATCGCGCGGCTGACATGCGTCCGCGCGGTGGCCGGGCTCAGGAACAGCCGGGCGCCGATCTCCTGGTTGCTCAGCCCCTCCCCCACCAGGGCCAGCACCTCGCGTTCGCGCTCGGTCAGCACCGCCAGCCGGTCCTCCGCGACCCGGACGGCCGTCCGCCGGGCCGTGAACTGGCCGATGAGACGCCGCGTGATCCGGGGTGCGAGCAGCGCGTCGCCGGCGGCGATCACCCGGATGGCGTGCAGCAGCTCGGCCGGCCCGGCGTCCTTGAGCAGGAATCCGCTGGCCCCCGCCTGCAGGGCGTCGAAGACGTACTCGTCGGTGTCGTACGTGGTCAGGATCAGCACGCGGACCTGCTCCAGCCCGCGTGTCCCGGCGATCTCGGCGGTGGCCTGGATCCCGTCCACGTGGGGCATGCGGATGTCCATGAGCACGACGTCGGGACGCGTGGCCAGAGCCCGTTCGACGGCTTCCGCGCCGTTCTTCGCCTCTCCGACGACCGTGATGTCGTCCTCGAGGTCGAGCAGCACCTTGAACCCGGACCGTACGAGCCCCTCGTCATCGGCGAGCAACACCTTGATCACAGCCGCACCTCCGTCGGCGCGAGGGGCAGCCGCGCCCTGACCTCGAACCCACCGCCCGGCCTCGGCCCGGCATCAAGCTCCCCACCCAGCAACCTGCAGCGCTCCCGCATCCCGACGATCCCCCGCCCCGACTCGTCAGGCGGCTCCACGACGGTGCCCCGGCCTGCATCGGTCACCCGGACCTCCAACGCTTCAGGCCCAGGATCGAGCACCACCGTCACCCGGGTCGGACCGACGTGGCGGACGACGTTCGTGATCGACTCCTGCACGATCCGGTACGCCGCACCGCCCACCGCACTCGGCAACGGCGTCGCGGGCGAGCTCTCCTGGACCTCGACGTCGAGGCCGGCCGCGCGGGCCTTGGCGACCAGCTCCCCGACCTGCTCCAGCCCCGGGTACGGCTCCCGCCCCTCCTCATCGTCATCCCGCAGCACCCCGAGGATGGCCCGCATCTCCCGCAACGCCCGCGAACTCGTCTGCTCGATCGCGCGCAGCGCCTCCCGCGCGACGTCCGGCCGCCTGTCGAGCACGTGCGCCGTCACCCCGGACTGCACGTTGATGATCGCGATGGCATGCGCGACCGTGTCATGGACCTCACGCGCGATCCGCAGCCGCTCGGCGTCCACGCGTGCGCGCGCCTCCTCCTCACGCGTCCGCTCGGCCAGCTCGGCCCGCCGCTGCGCTTCGGCGGCGATGACCTGCCGGGACCGTACGGACTCACCGAGCGCCACGCTCATGACGGAGGCTCCGATCCGGAAGTACACCCACCCGATGGCCGCCGGCGGCTCGACATCGGCCGCGGCGACCAGCCAGACAGCGGACAACACCGCGACACCCACCCCGGCGATCACCAACGACCGCCGCCCGTCTCCATAGGCGGCCAGGGTGTAGAGCGCGAGAAAGAGCGCCAGCCACCCGGGCCCATCAGGAAAGTCGAGCACGTAGTAGATCACGCTGGCCAGCGCCGTGACCACGAACACCGGCACCGGCCACCGCCGGCGAACCGCCACGACCAGCCCACTGACGACGAGCAGGACGTACCCGAGATCGCCGAGGTCGGTGAGCGGCCGCAGCACCACCTCACCGGCGTTGCGCACGATCGTGCCCTGCACCTGCATGACGGTGATGAAGAGCGCGATCAACGCATCCTGCACCGCCACCGGCAGACGCCACGACTGTTTCATGCCGCGATCCTACGATCGCCGCCGCTGGAACCACCTCCCCCCGCAGGCCCGCCCACCTACGGCAACGGACGTACCGACCGCGCACCCACCTACGCGCGCCTGCGTAGCAGCCGCCATCCACTGCCCGAAGCGACACCCCTTTCATCGGCGCGACGCTCGTAGGGCAACAGAACCTCGGCGAAAGGACGTCCCATGTCCCTCCTGCTCGCACTGACCTCACCCGTCTGTACGTCGGCCGCAGAATGCGCAGGCCAGGGCGTCGACACCTTCCTCGGCACCCCTGAACGAATCTGGGCCAGCGTGGCCGCCCTGGTGGCGCTGGGCAGCACGATCATCGGCTGGCTGGCACTGCGCGACGCCGCCCGGTGGAAAGCCCTCGCGGCCCTGACCTTGGGAATCGTCGGCGGCCTCAACGGCGCAGTGAAACTGGCCATCGCCGACGGCGGCCTCGGCACCGGCAACGGCGTCTTCGGCGCGGCCATGGCCCTGGCACTCGGGCTGCTCGGCGCCTTCCTGGGCCGCTCGGCCCTGAACCGCGCCCGCCGCCCCGAAATGAGCCGCTGACCTCGGCAAGGACCAGACCGAGACGCTGCGATCCAAAAAACTCTGCTTCGGCATTCACCCGATTGAAGGAACCCTCATGTCCATCCTTGCCACGCTGACGCTCGAGACAACAGCGGCGCACCTCCTGGCCCAGCCCGTCGACGCCTACGCCCTGACCACGGGACGCGTCTGGTCCGTGGTGGGCGCAGTGCTGGGCCTGGCCGGCATCGCCATCGGCGGCCTGGCCCTGGCCCGCCCCACCGGCCGCCTCGGAAGGAGGGGCGCGGCCATCGCTCTGACGGCGGGGCTCGCCACCGCGGTCATCGGCGGCTGGATCATCGCCGCCGCAGAAGGCGGTCCTGGCACGGGGTACGGCATCGTCGGCGGCTACGTAGACCTGGTGATCGGCCTGATCACCCTCATCCTCGGCGCTCTGGCGTTGATCCGCTCCCGCCGAACCACCTGACCCGCCCGCTGGATCGTTGATGTGAACTTCGCTGATCGTCTGCAGGCACAGCGAAGGGCGTCCAAGATCGGTGCGTGAAGACTGAGCTGGACGCCCTTCTGACGGCACTCCATGTCCATCTGGACGATCATGTGATTGCAGCTGCGAAAGCTGGGCCCGCAGATGTCGGCGGCGGCCTTGTGGCCGGCCCGCCAAGTCCCGACCTGGCACGAACCGCTCCGGCTGATGGACGGCACCCCGGTCCGGTGCGGCGCCTCCCGGGTGACGGTCAACCGGTCAAGCCGACCCTCACACCACACGGCGTGGACGCCGAGTTCGTCGTCGATGACGCCGTACCTCGTGAGCAGGTCATGAAGGTTTTCGATGACGGGCATGTCCTCAACCGGTCTGAGAGGGCGGGGCGAGGGGTGGGCGAGTACGGGCGGCAGGGCGGGGTCCACCAGGGCGACGGGGTTCGCCCGGCAGAAGTAGGACGGGATGAGCGTCAGCTCCGCGCAGGTGGATCTCCCGGCCGGCTCCCGCCGGGCAGCCGACCTCCAGTACGGGAGGACGCCGGCGCATCGTCGGTGTCAGGTGGCCGAGCAGTTGTTCGGCGCCGCCGATGAGCAGGTGGCGTTGCCTTGACGGCACGTTCCGTGGCCAGTGCGCGGTCCACCTCGGGCCAGTGGTGGGTGAGCCCGGCACGCCAGTGGCCGGTCGCGTCCCGGACGAACCGCCGCATGGCTGCCGGATCGCCGCGGGCGAGCTCGTCCAGGTTCGCCGAGGGCAGGCCGCCCGGACATGGGCTCCGGCCGCCCACTTCCGGCGGGAAGGAACCCGTATCCGGCCGACGGCGGTGAGGGCCCGGGCGAGTCCGGTCGCACCGGGCCACAGCGTGCTGGTGCGACCGGAGAAGCCGGCCGGGGGCCTCCCGTACGCCCCGGGCTACTTCTTGGAGAACCCGGCGTTGACGTAGTTGACGCCTTGTCCCCAGGCGCCCATGTGATCGGCGACGATCTCGTTGACGGCGTCGTACGTTTCCCCGCGCGCCCAGTCTCGCTGCAGTTCCGACAGCACGCTGGCGGTGCTGACGGGGACGATTCCCCGCTGACTCATGCGGACGATGGCTGCATCGTGAGCCGCGGTGCTGGATACGGTGGGCGGGTTGAACAGCTTGCCCAGCTTGGCGAGGGCGCTCACGTTGTTCACCAGACTCTGGGGATCGGCGCTGCGAGCGCCGAAGATCATCTGGGGCTGGTGGTCGACGAGGACGAGAGCGACGTCCTCGGTGTTGAACAGACTGCTGACGGCCCTGTCGGGCAGGTCCTGCAGAGGGCTGGTCATGGTGGATCTCCACTGCTTGCGAAGTTGCCAGAAAGTAAGTGACTATCCATTGGTTAGTCACTTGCCCTGGAGGCGGCCGTGCGGGAGCTGTCCATCTGGGCCGAGACCTGGCTACCCGTCGAGGAGACGCCGGCCGCGGCCTCGTGATACCAGTCACGGCGGGTCGCTTCGGCTGAAGTACCCGTTTCGGGATATGAGGCACTTGACCATAGGTTTCGTGCTCGAGCCCCGCATCCCGGCATCTCTGACTCCTGTCGGCGAGGGGTGTGACGAGGGAGGAGATCATGAGGGGTGACCACCGTGTCGTGTTCGTCGTCTTCGACGGCATGAAGATGCTCGACATGGCCGGACCGGCCGAAGTCTTCGCCGAAGCCAACCTGTTCGGTGCCACGTACGCGCTGCGTCACGTCTCGCCGTCCGGGAAACCCGTCCTGACGTCCACGGGGTTTGAGCTGCCTGTGGATGGAACGGCTGAGGACGAGCCCGAACCCGACACCGTCATCGTCGTGGGCGGCGACGCGCTGGTGAGCCAGCCCGTGCCGCCCGACCTGATCACCACGATCCGGAGCCTCCGCCCGCGCGCCCGCCGGCTGGTGTCGATCTGCACGGGCACCTTCGCGCTTGCCGCGGCCGGGGTGCTCGCGGGCCGTCGGGCGACCACCCACTGGCGGCACGCCCGGCTCCTGGCTCGCGCCTACCCCGATGTCCAGGTGCAGCCCGAGTCCTTGTTCGTGGAGGACGACGGCGTCTTCACCTCCGCCGGAGTGTCGGCGGGTATCGATCTGGCGCTCTTCCTCGTCGAACAGGATCACGGCGCTGACCTGGCGCGCGATGTCGCCCGCAGTCTCGTGATGTTCATGCAGCGGCCCGGCGGGCAGTCCCAGTTCTCGGCTCCGCTGGAGGTCCGGCCGCCCCGTACCCCCACGCTCAGGCGCGTCGTGGACCTGATCGCGGCGCAGCCGGCACTCGACCACAGTGTGGGCAGGCTGGCCGCGCTCGTCGCGGTCAGCCCCCGTCACCTGGCGAGGCTGTTCGTCACCGAGCTGAACACGACTCCGGCCAAGTACGTCGAGCAGGTGCGGCTGGACCACGCGAAGGTCCTGCTGGCCGCGGGGCACGGCGTGGCGGAGACGGCGCAGGTGGCCGGTTTCGGCAGTGCCGAGACCATGCGCCGGACCTTCACCGCCCGCCTTGGCATCTCGCCGAGCCAGTACCGCGCCCGGTTCGCCACCACCGGCCCGGGCATGCGGGAGCCGGGCAAGGATCGGTGAGGGCACCGGCGAAGACCAGGTGACCGCTGGGTGGGGGTGACGGCGTCCGTGTGACGTCAGAATCTGTGCGATGGATGGCAGTTGGCGCTGTGCGCCGGGGCGGTGGCGGCTCGTAAGACTCGAAGCAGTCCACTTCGCCAACCGCCAAGGAACCGTCATGCCGCAGACCATCGCAGGAATCACCGTTCCCGACACCGAGCTGGTCAGGGAGGCCACCTCCCTCGTACGGGCGGTCACCGACGAGACCCTCTTCGACCACTCACGGCGGGTGTTCCTCTGGGGGATGCTCAAGGCGGCCTCCCGCGGCCTCGAGGTCGATCCCGAGCTCGCCTATGTGGGAGGGCTCTTCCACGACCTCGGCCTCACCTCCGCCTACGCCACCAGAGATCGGCGTTTCGAGCTCGACGGTGCGGAGGCCGCGCGGACGTTCCTGCTCGACCACGGCCGCAACGAGAGCCAGGCCCGCGATGTGTGGCTGGCGATCGCGCTGCACACCACTCCCGAGGTGCCGCTCCGGCTCGCGCCGGAGGTCGCGGTCGTGACCCTCGGGGTGGAGACCGACGTCCTGGGCCTCGACCTCGACGAGATCAGCGACGAGCAGAGAGCCGAGGTCCTCGCGGCACATCCGCGGCCGGACTTCAAGAAGCGCATCCTGCGAACGTTCTACAAGGGCATGGCCGACCGTCCCGACACCACCTTCGGAACCATGAACGACGACGTGCTCGCCCACTTCGACCCGTCCTTCTCCAGGAAGGACTTCGTCCAGATCATCCAGGACAACGCCTGGCCCGAGTAACGCGCCAGCCACCACGAAGGAGATCTGATGGCGTCCGAAGAGAACACCGACCCGCTGACGACCGCGGCCGGAGCACCGGTCACCGGCAACCAGAACAGCATGAGCGCCGGGCCCCGAGGCCCGCTGCTGCTTCAGGACCTGTGGCTGATCGAAAAGCTCGCTCACTTCGCCCGTGAGGTCATCCCCGAGCGGCGCATGCACGCCAAGGGCAGCGGGGTCGCACGGGCGCGACCTGTACGAGGCGATCGAGCGCGGCGAGTTCCCGAAGTGGACCCTGTACGTGCAGATCATGCCGGAGGCCGACGCGGACACCTACAGCTTCCACCCGTTCGATCTCACCAAGGTCTGGAGCAAGAAGGACTACCCGCTCATCGAGGTCGGCGAATTCGAGCTCAACCGCAATCCCGACAACTATTTCGCCGACGTCGAGCAGGCGGCCTTCACCCCCGCCGATCTCGTCCCCGGCATCTCCTACAGCCCCGACGAAATGCTGCAGGGCCGGTTGTTCTCCTACGGGGACGCGGCGCGCCACCGCGTCGGCGTCAACCATCACCAGGTCCCGGTCAACTACCCGCGCACCACCCACCTGGTCAACAGCTACCACCGCGACGGAGCGATGCGAGTCGACGGCAACCAGGGCGGCATCCCGGGTGTCGAGCCCAACAACTTCGGGCGGTGGGCGGATCAGCCCGCCTACGCCGATCCCGCCCAGGCGATCAGCTCGACAGCCGATCATTTCGACTTCCGGGAGGACGACGACGGCTACTTCGCCCAGCCCGGAGATCTGTTCCGGCTGATGACGGCCGACCAGCGGCGAGCGCTCTTCGAAAACACCGCGCGCGCGATCAAGGGCGCACGAAAGGAAACCGTGCACAAGCACATCGAGAACTGCACCAGGGCCGACTCCGCCTATGGTGCGGGCGTACGGAGGGCCTGCGAAGCCCTCAGAGTGCTTTGGCTTTGAGAGGGGCGCCTTCGTAGAGGCTGCTGAGCTCCCGGGCTGGGATCGTAGGCCCAGGACGCGTTGTGCAGGAAGCGTCCGGAACTCGGGAGGAACGGCTCCGGCGTCAGCCCCGCGGTGGTGACGAAGCGCCTCTCGCCGAGCACCGGCGCGCCGGCGTCGCCGAGGTCGAGCGTGCGCACTCGGCGCCGTGGTCGTCGTCGTCCGCGCCGGTGAAGAACATCGCCCAGGTGTAGGTCTTCGCGCCGGCGCCGGGCGCCGTGTAGGTGAACCGTCCCTTGATCACGTCGGGATCGCAGATGTGGTACGCCGCCCAGCTCGGTGTGGCCGGATGGTGCTGGGCGTCCCCCGGCTCAAGGCGGGGCCGCAGCGCCACCTGGGTGGAGCCCCAGCTGTACGACCCGTCCTGCCGGCGGGTGCCGACGTTGAACAGGACGTGGTCGTGGGTGGCGGCGAGCGCGTTGCCGCTCCGATAGCGGGCCGAGCCCGGACATGTCCCTCCGGGTAAGGGGACGCCCGACGAGCTGACGGCGGGGCCCAGGCGTACGCGGGAAGCAGCGTGAGGCAGGACGCGACGAGGGTGAGTCGGCGACGATCGACGCGCGGCGATGAACATGGCGGGAGTCGTTCGCGGTGAGCCGGTCGGGGGCGGGCAGTCGCTCACTCTACAGATCATGAGAACGCCCACCCCGCCGCTCCCGGCTTGCCCGGCGGCGGTTCGGCGCGCAAGGTGGAGGCACCGATCTTCACCGACAGGGGATGGTGGGCATGTCCGACGATGAGGTACGTCACGTTTTTCAGATCATCGACGCGTTCGACCCGGACGACATCGCGAAGTTGATGGCCGAGGACGGCACGATGGTGTTCGGTAACGCCGACCCGATGGTGGGCCGCCAGGCCGTCGCCGACGGGCTGCGCGCGTTCTTCACCACCATCGCGGGCCTGCGGCACCGGATCGTCAGGCATTGGCGGGTCGGCGCCGACACCATCGCCGAGACCGAGGTCACCTACCGCCGGCTCGACGGCCGGGACGCCCGCGTGGTCGCCGTGTCGATCTGGCGCACCCGCGACGACGGCCTGATCTCGGACTATCGCATCTTCGTCGACGTGGCCCCCGCGTACGCGACGGCCTGACGCTCACGCGAAGTCCGCCGCCGTCATACCCGGGGGATGGCCGGGCGGCCACTGGACGAGTTCGATCCGGTAGCCGTCGGGGTCGGTCAGCCACGACGTCCAGAACCGCTCCCCCAGTTCCGACGGCGGCTCGGCCGTGACGCCCTTGGCCGCGAGGCCGGCGATCGTGGCGTGGAGGTCGTCCACCTGGATGACGAGGTGGTCGACGGCGCCGATGTCCTCGACCGGCCTGGCGGGATCGTGGACGAGTTCGAGGCTGACGTACGGGTCGCCGGGCAGCTTGAGCATGGTCAGGCTGCCGGACTCCGTCTCGGGGACCCGTCCGACTTCGGCGTACCCGACGGCGGTGTAGAAGGCGAGCGAGCGTTCCAGGTCGGTGACCCGCAGCCCGAGGTGCAGCATGCGCATGCCCGGCAGACTAGGGCCCCGGCCTGCCAGGCGCATCGGGCGAACCACGGCAAGTCCGGCCGATGCCCGGTTGCTGCCCTGTCCCCCTCCTTCGTCCGCGCCGAGAATCGGTGTTCCCCCAGGAGGAGGCCGACATGGCAAGCACAGATCGGCGGGACACCCGGCGGGCCGATCGGCAGGCCGGCCGACAGGGCGGCCGGTCGTCATGCTCGGCGCGGCCGCCGCGCTCCTGACCGGCGGGAGCGCCGGCACGAGCACGAGCACGAGCGCCGCGATCACCGGCAACTGGCGGGCCTGCTGCAAGCGCCGTTACAACCCGGCCGGCACGCTCACCCGAGTGGACCTCCATCGCTACTGCCTCGCCTGCCGGAGCCCCGAGACGCCCGCCGCCGGCCGCCCGTGACGGCTCAGGAGACGAGTTTCCCGAAGCCGGGGGCGTACATGGTCATCCAGCGCGGACGCAGCCGGAAGTAGACCACGTCGTCGTACCAATCGGCCTGGCCGTCATATCGGGCGGTGATCATTCGTTCACACGCATGCGTACGGCTCGGCGGAGAACGATCCCGAACTGCTCGATCAGCTCGTACCTGATGCCGGCACCACAGTGTGGGACGAGCTGCGGGACGGAACAGCCACACGGAGCAGGGGACGTACGCACGACGTATGCCGCTGTCACAAAACGGGGCGCTGTCCGGTCTGAGCTGGTGCACGGCCGGATCGAGCCGGCCACCGTTTCGCGAAGGAAGCCTGATGGGCACCGATCAAGCACACGCTCACCACCTGGAGAACCCCGACAAGAGCGGGCCGCCGCCGAAGATCGACGTGGTCGCCACCGTGCCCGGGGCGCCGCCCGCGCCGGAGGGAGCCGAGGCGATGACGATCCACGTCACGCTGCCGCCGAACAGCCCTGGTGCGCCGCCGCACCGGCACTCCGGTCCCGCATACGGGTACGTGGTCAAGGGCGCCATCAACTTCGAGCTCGAAGGCGAACCCGTACGGGTTGTCCGAGCAGGTGAGGCGTTCTGGGAGCCTGGCGGGGACGTGATCCACTACCAGGACGGCAACCACCTCGCCGACGAGGAGTCGGCGTTCGTCGTGACGATGTTCTGCGCGCCCGGGCAACCGATGCTGACCGTGGTCAGCCCGGAGGAGCTGGAGGCTCGGCGAGACCGTCGGGCGCCACGGTCATGACCAAGGTTTCACTGACCGCGCTCGTTCACGATCTGCTCGCGCGTGCCCGTGAGACGGGCAGCGGCCGGAGCGCCACCACTGTCCACGGTGGACACGATCGTTCGTTGCGGCAGACCGTGATGGCATTGCGGCAGGGCGAGCACATGCACGAACACGAGCATCCTGGCGAGGTCACGGTGCACGTGCTGCACGGGCGGGTACGGCTCGTCGCCGGACCTGACTCGTGGGACGGGCTGCCCGGCGACCTGCTGGTCATGCCCGAACGCCGCCACCGTGTGGAGGCCGTGGAGGACTCCGCATACCTGTTCACCACCACACGGTGAAGACGGACGGCGGGAACCGGGCCCGGTTCCCGCCGTCGGCGCGCCGCACGATGTCCCGAACGCGGCGGCATGGGGACCTTGCGAGGCCGGGGCGCTTCACGTGCCTACACCCGGTGCCGCTCCCCACAGCGGAGCTCAGCGACGACGTGGGCGAGCTGCCGGCCGGCAAGCACTGGCGGCTGGTGGAGATGGACACCGGTCATTGGCCGATGTTCTCCCAGCCACGCGAACTGGCGCAGATCTTCCTCCAAGCGGCCGGGGAGCGACCGCAGGCCCATCCTCGCGGGGCCATGCCACCCGCACGACAATGCGCCTGGTCGGGGTGTCGCCTCGACAAGAACGGCCACCGGATGGAAGATCATCAGGCCCCCCACTTGAGCACGCCAGGGGGTTGCATGAGCGTCCACGAGCACAGCGAGGACATCCCAGCCGGAATGTCGTCGGCGAAGGGTGGATCCACGCGGCGCGATCTGCTCAAGGGGGGTGCGGCGGTCGGTACCGCCGCCATCGTCGGGGGCATGCTCGGCGCACCGGCGCGGGCCGCCGCGGCGCCCGCCAGGGAGGGCGTCATCGACGTCGCCGTCATCGGCGCCGGAGTGTCCGGGGCGTACGCGGGCTGGCGGTTGCTCGGACCGGAGGCCAGGCGCAGCGGCGTGCTGAGCAGGCTACGGCGGCGGCGGCGCGGCGGTCGGCTCGTGGTGCGGCTGTTCGAGAGCAGCAAGCGCGTCGGCGGCCGCCTCTTCTCGGTGACGCCGCGCGGCATGCCGCACCTGCACGCCGAGCTGGGCGGGATGCGCTACTTGAGCAACCAGCCGGTCGTGGCCGACCTGATGAGCCATCTCCGGTTGCCGACGGCCCCCTTCCCTGTCGACGAACCACAGAACCTCGTCTACCTGCGTCAGCGCCGCTTCGCCATGAGGCAGTTCACCGATCCGAGGGTCGTGCCGTACGACCTGCCGGCCTCGTACAACGACGAGCGCTCGCCGGGTGCCGGGTTTTCAGGACATTCCTAGCTGGTGACGCCTGACGCGGCGGTGCGAGGCCGGCGGCGTCAGTCGCAGCCGCAGCCGCAGCCGTCGCAGCCGCAGCCGTCCTCGCATGAGCAGCAGGAACAGCAATCACTGCAGTTGCTGCAGCAGTCGCAGCCGGAGCAGTCGAGGCGGCCGCAGCAGGAGCTGTCGCGCTCCTCGTCCCAGGCGGGCCGGTACAGGCCGCAGGTGCAGCAGGTGAGCGCGGCGCATGCCAGCGACAGCAGCCCGCCGGGGTCGCGCTTGGGCGGCCGCTGCTCCGGTGGTGCGCCGGGGTGGTTCGGTTCGGCGGTGGCGAAGGCTCGGGTGACGGCGTGGCCGGTCTCCCGTACCAGCAGGGCGTGGGTGAGGGCGGGTCGGGGCAGGTCGAGCGCGTGTACGGCGGCGCTCAGGTCGGCGTGCGCGGCGTCGCAGTGGCGGCGCGCCTCGTCCAGGCCGGTGCCGGTCGCGGCGAGCGGGTTGTACACCCCGGACGCCCGGTCCTCGGCCAGGTCCTCCACCGCGTCGATCAGGTGGGCCAGCCTCCCGAACGCGCGACCGGCCGCCTCCAGGGCCTCGCGGTTGTGGGGTTTGCCGGCGAGCGTCCCGGTGTGCGCGAACGCCGCCGCCACCGCGTCCTCGGTGGGCCCCGTCAGCTCGCCTAATCCGGGGCGTCTCTGGGCGGGGATACGTTCCAGGAGCGCCTGACGCGCGGCCGCCTCCGTCAGCGGGGCGGGGTCGAAGGCCAGCGTGCCGGCCGTGGCTGTACCGGCGGAGGACCAGCGGTTCGCCAGGCGGGTGGCGCCGGCGGCCACGGGGCGGCGGGCGTACATGCCGTCGCCGTCCGCCACGTGGTCGTTCACCTTGCCGGCCGCCAGGAGCAGCGACACCGACGCCGCCAGCCGTACTCCCTCGGACTCCACCACGTCGGCGCCCTTGAACCCGCGCAACGCGCACGGGCCCGCCTTCCTGCGCGGCGCGGGCGCGGACGTCTGGGCCTCGGTCAGCACGGACACGAGCAGGCCGTCGTAGTTGGTCACCAGCCGGGACAGGTGTCCGTGCTCGTCGCGCAGGGCCAAGCAGAGTCCGCACAAGTGGCCCATCCAGTCCGCGTACAGGCCCTTGCACAGGACGTGCCGACACGGGCGGACAATGCCGAACATACGTCCCCTTATGGTCACAACGGAGATCCCCAACCGTAGCAGCAGCCCCTGGATGGTGAGCTGCGGCCGTCGGCTTGCGGACCGCCGATCGCCTGCCTGCATCCCAGCTCGCGGTCGGCTCTCAGCAAGACATAGCCGTGAAGATGTGACCTATGTCGATATGCCATGAGCCATCGGACGGCCCTCCGGCCGGAGCGGCTGGACGGACGTCGTCTCTCAGCAGAACACGGAGGTCAGAGCCATAGGACGACGTACACGCCTCCCCTGCCGAATTGACGCATGGGCGAGCGCCCACTAAGAATGGGCGCTCGCCCACTTTATTGTCGTCATGAAGGGAGAGCGTCTCCATGGAAACCTCGGACATCACGGACGTCCTCATCGTCGGCGCGGGACCGGTGGGGCTCACGCTGGCGTGTGAGCTGGCCCGCCGCGACGTGCGCGTGCGGATCATCGATCGCGCCACCGCTCATCCGGCCGGAACGCGGGCCCGGGGCGTCCGGGCCCGCACCCAGGAGGTGTTCGAGGACATCGGTGTACTCGGCCGCCTGGCCGAGCACGCCGAACCTCCGCTCCCCACGCGTTTCTACGACGCTGAGGGAAACGTGGTGCGTGAAGTGGTCATGTACGACGCGCCTCCGGTGCCGGGTGCGCCCTATCCGGGCAGCCTCATGGTGGGTCAGCAGTTCACCGAGGCGGCCCTGCGCGAGAAGCTGGCCTCGCTCGGCACCACGGTGGAGCTCGGCGCCGAACTGGTCGCTCTCTCCCAGGACCGCGACCAGGTCACCGCATCCGTCCGCATCGACGGGCGGCTGCGGGACATCCGCGCGCGCTACCTCGTCGGGTGCGACGGCGGCGGCAGCACCGTACGCAAGCAGGCCGGCATCGACTTCCTCGGCGAGACGTGGGAGCGGCAGCGGATGCTGTTCGGCAACCTCAGCGTCGACGGCCTGGACGCCTCGGTTTCCCACATGTGGGCGACCGGCCCCGGCGGCATGCTGACCCTGGCCCCGATGCCGAGCAGCGGAACCTGGTTCTTCACCGCCCCGCTGCCGCCGGACGACGGCCAGGAGTTTCCCCCGGTCTCGGTGGAGACGTTCAGCGACATCTTCGCCCAGCACGTCGGGCTGCCCGGGGTGCGCTTCCACGACGCGATCTATCTGTCGATCTACCAGGTCAACATCCGCATGGTCGACCGGTATCGAGCCGGCCGCGTCTTCCTGGCCGGAGACGCCGCCCATGTGCACACGCCCGCGGGCGGCCAGGGCATGAACACCGGCGTCCAGGACGCGTACAACCTCGGCTGGAAGCTCGCGCACGTCCTGCGCGGAGCGCCCGAACCGCTGCTGGACACCTATGAGGAGGAACGCCTGCCGATCGCCAGGCACGTCCTGGCCTCGACCACCGCCCGGGGCAGATACTGGGCCGGCGGCGACACCGCACGCGTGTCGGAGCGCATCGCCGGCGCGTTCAAGGGGCAGGACCCGTTCAGCGACGTCAGCCAGCTCTCCATCACCTACCGAGGCGGCAGCCTGGCCAGCGACCTGGACGAGGCGATCGGCATCCGCGCCGGCGACCGCGCCCCGGACGCTCACTGCGTCGAAACGGAGAGCGGCAAGCAGGTCAGACTGTTCGACCTCTTCCACGGCACGCACTTCACACTGCTCGTCTTCGGTACCGGCCCCGCGCCTCAGGTGCGCGAGAGCCGGCGCGCCGACGTCCACACGCATCGCATCGTTCCCCCGGGCCCGTCCTGTGGCGACCGCGCATTGACCGACGCGACTGGACAGGCGCACGAGCTTTATGGGGTGGACGGCGACGGCCTCGTCCTCATCCGTCCTGACGGCTACGTCGCCCTCACGGGGGGCAGCTGGGACGACCGCTCCGTGGCCGACCACCTCGACAGGTTGACCGGCGACCCGGCACACGCCCTCTGAGGCGAGAGCGGCAGGCACTGAAACGCGGCGCGGCGGCCGGGCGGCACCGGACATCCTCGGCTCGCGAGAACGAGCCGGCCGTCGTGACCGCCCCCGCGCGCGCCGTTCAGACGCGTGACTTCACCACGACTTCAACGGCTGGCTACTTGGTGGCGGAGGCGACGAACAGCGGCAGGGCGAGGAACAGCCGGTCCTCGTCGGCGCGGCGCGCCTGCTCCCCCGTCCAGGCGTCGTACTCCTCCCTGGTGATGGCTCCGGCCGCGTGCGCGGCCTGCGCGATGCCGGTCAGCATGACGAGCATCGTCTCGCCGGTGAAGACCCCGACGTGCACCTCCACCTCCACGTCCCGGAACCCGGCGTCCAGCAGCAGGTTGCGGTACGCGCGGGCGGCGCGCGGGTTCGTGGTGAGGTCCGCGCGGGCATGCACGATGGTCCGCGTGAGGGCGGGCTGGTCCGAGTCGATGACGATGGTGTCCCAGTCCTGTCCGATGAGGACGATCCGGCCGCCGGGGGCCAGCACGCGTACGGCCTCGGTCAGGGCCTTGGCCGGGTCGGCGAGCTCGTGGAAGACCTTGTCCGCCCGGTAACCGGCCACCTCGTGGTCGGCGAGCGGCAGGTGGCAGGCGTCGCTGACGCGGAAGCCGGCATCGGGCCGGCGTTGCCGGGCCACCTTGATCATCTCTTCGCTGACGTCCACGCCGACCGCCGTGACGTTCCTGTCGATCAGTTCGGCCACCGCCCGGCCCGCGCCGCAGCCCACGTCGACGACGGTTTCCCCGGGCTTGAGCCGGAGCAGGTCGTACGTGCGGGCGCGCAACAGGGCGGCGGCCGGCATGGCGTCGGCGCGGTCGAGGAGCTTGATGAGTTCGTTCGACATGCGCCCAACCATGCGACCTGATGTCGACATGAAGTCAACTCCGGCGATGCGCGCCAGGGAAAGCCAGGCATCGGCCCGGAGGATCTCCGTCAGATGCTCACCGCCGCAGAACCGGCGACCCGCCGTGAGATCCTCCGCCGCAACCGCGAGGATCTGGTACGCCGCATCGCCGCGGCCCAGCCGTCGCTCGACCTCATCGACTGCGCGCTGACCTGCGACCACGAGGACCTGGCCACCTGCCGGCACTTCCGGGCGCTGCTCGCCGAACGCGTCGAGCAAGCCGACCGGTCAGTGGTGGTAGGCGTGGATCACGGCGTGTCCCTTGCCGCGTCCGATGATCCACTTGTTGATGGGCAGCGTGACGAGGAAGGCCACCAGCAGCGAGAACGCCAGCGCACCCCAGAACAGCAACGAGGCCAGACCGGCGTCCATCGCGCCCGGGATGATCACCATGACGCCGTTGTCGACGATCTCCATGACGAGGATCGACAGGGTGTCGGCGGCCAGGGCGAGGCGTAGCGCCGCACGCCACTTCAGGCCCGCACGGAACAGGCCGCGCAGGGTGAGCGCGTACCCGAAGACGAACGCCAGCACGACGGCCAGCAGGATGCTGGGCAGGTCGTGCCAGCCCAGGGCGGTGGCGATGACCATGCCGAGCACCTCGCCGATGGCACAGCCGGTGAGGCAGTGCAGGGTCGCCGAGGCGGCCACCCCCCACGTCGCCTTCCGCTGCGGGTGGGCGCCGGGGTCGTCACCGTGGTGCGTCGATTCAGACATCACAACCTTCTAGCTCGATCGGCCACCCGGATAACTTATACCCCCTACCCGTATGATGACAATGTGCGGCCGTCGGCACTGCGGACCCTTACATACCCCCACTAATGCTGGCCGCGTTGGTCGCCGTCCAGGCCCGCCGCCGTGAGCCGCTGATGCGCCTGTCGATCTTCCGTACGCCGACCCTGGCCGCCGCCAACCTGACCCAGCTCCTGCTGGGCGGCGCGTGGATCCCCGATGTGGTTCTTCCTCAACCTCTACCTGCAGCAGGTACTCGGCTACAGCGCCTTCCCGATCGGCGCCGCCCTGCTCCCGATGACCGTCCTCATCATGCTCGGCATGATCGTCCTGGCGCCCCGGGCCATCGGCCGCTTCGGCCCCAAGGCCACCCACGGTCGCCGGTCTCGTCCTGCTCGGAGGAAGGCGGCCTCGCGTCGGGCATCGTCAACACCAGCTACCAGGTCGGCTCGGCGCTCGGCCTGGCCGCCATGACCGCCGTCGCCGCAGCCAACGGCGCCGGCCAGCTCGGGAACCTGCCCGCGCTCGCCGACGGCTTCTCCGCCGCCTTCATCGGAGCCGCCGCCATCGCCCTGCTGGCCGTACTGACCGCCGCCACCACCCTGCGGACCCGCACCCCCGCGCCCACCGAGCAGGTCACCGCCTCCCGAGGTTGAGTGCGCTCCCACCGATATCGGACCGGGACGGACGATGCCGCGGCGCCGGACGTCAGTCGAAGACGATGACCTCGCGGCCGACCACCCCGCCTCCCGAGAGCGCGTCGAGCCGGTCGTTGACGTCGTCCAGCCTGATCTTCGTGACGGTGCGCCTGACCCGGCCCTGGCCGGCCAGGGCGAGAACCTCGGTGAGGTCGTTGTGGTTGCCCCAGGCGGAGCTTCTTCATCCCCCGGTACGGCGTGAGCGCGGCGTCCACCAGCGGCGCCAGGTACGCCGGCTCCAGGCCCATGGCCGGATCGATGCGGATGAGGTGGCGGCTCGGCGCCACGACGTACTCGGCGTAACCTCCGGGCGGCCCGAACCCGATCCACCCGCCGCTGCCCGTGCACAGCTGGTCGTTGCCCTCGTGGCACTGCCGGCAGGTGCCGTCGCCCCAGGCGGGATTGATGACCACCAGGTCGCCCTCCGACAGCCCGGCCGCCACGGGAACGCCGGAGCCCAGCCGGGGCACCTCGCCCGACACCTCGGGGCCGGGGATGTAGGGGAAGCCGAGCTCGATCGGGAAGTAGCCGTCGATGAGCTGGAAGTCGCTCCGGCACATGCCGGTGGCCCGGACCTTGACGAGCATCTCGCCGGGGCCCGGCTCGGGGACCGGGACGTCGTTCTCGACGTGCAGCGAGTCACCGGCGTACCGTAATCGCGTGGCCTCTTGACGGGTAGCTTTGTGCCACGCGAGCCGCGTCTTCCCCGACCCAGCCGAGCAGGGCAGAGCTGCGGCTGCTCTGGAAGGGCAGGCCGACGTAGGTGAGGCCGGGCACCGGGCTGATTCCGCCGATGTGCAGCGGCACGTCGCCGTCCAGAGCTCCGGGGATACGCATCCAGCGGTAGTCAGGCCGGTATCCGGTCGCCCAGATCACGGCGGACGGCGTCACCGTCTCGCCTTCAGCCGTTCTGAACCGGTTTCCCTCGACGGAGACGATGCGGTCGACGACGCGCACTCCCGAACGGCGCAGTTGCTCGGGACCGGCGCCGATCAGCGGGTCGCGCCTGCGTACGAGGCGGCCGAGACGGCTGGTGACCGGGGCTCGTACGATCCCGGCCAGCTGCAGCCACGCGAAGAGGTCGCAGCCGAGAACACGCTGGGGCAACACCGGTTTACGCGTGCCGAGCGCGACAGTGACCTGCCGGTCCGCACACAGCTCTGCTGCGATCTGCATGCCGGAGTTGCCGCCGCCTGCCACGAGCACGGGTCCGTCAGGCAGTTGCCCGGGGTTGCGGTAATGGGCGCTGTGCACAGCGACGACGTCCGGCGCGAGCGGCAGACCGGGAATGTGCGGACGCTGGAAAGGGCCGGTCGCGACCACCACGCCCTCGGCGGTGAAGGTGTCGTGATCCGTGACCGTCTCGAAGGCTCCGTCTTCCGCCCGGCGCAGCTGCCGTACGGAGGTGCCCAGACGGATGGGGAGGTCGAAGTGGGTCGCATAGGTCTCGAGGTAGGCGGCCACCTCGTCCTTATGGGGGTAACGGCCGCCGTCGCCGGGCAGCGGCAGGCCAGGCAGAGAGCTCAGCCGGGCGGAGGTGAACAGGTGCAGCGAGTCCCAGCGCCGCCGCCAGGACTCCCCCACGCGCGAATGCGCTTCCAGGACGAGCACGTCGTGCCCGGCCAGGCGTAGCTCCCGGCCCACGGCAAGCCCTGCCTGGCCGGCGCCGATCACGATCATCATGCGATCAGCCTGGCCTGCCGCCCGCCGGGCTGGCTTGAACGAACCTGCTATCCCCGCAGCCAGCGCACCCCGGCTGACAGCACCGATGGTGCGTCGCCCATCATGCGGCGGATCGTCCGGCTCAGGTGCGCGGCGTCGGAGAAGCCGGCAGCGTGCGCGGCGTCGGTCAAGGTGGCACCGTCCGCCAGCGCGTACAGCGCGAGCCGGAGCCGCATCCACAGCACGTACGGCCGGAACGGCAGTCCGGCTTCTTGCCGGAACAGGTGGGCCAGCCGGCTCTCCGACAGGTGGACGGCGCCGGCCAGCACGGCGAGCCTCACCTGTCCTGGCAGGTACTCCTCGACGAGCCGCATCGCCTGCGCCAGCGCGGGGTGCCGGTGCCGCGCCGGCACCGTACCGGTGGTCGCGTCGGCCAGGGCGACCAGGCCGGGCAGATCGAGGCGCGGTGGCGGGCGGACGTCGATGGCCCATGCGGCGGCCGAGCCGACGGGCCGATGCGTCAGCCGGCCGGCCTGGACCGGGTCGATCAGGGCGAGCAGGCCGGCGTCGGTGCCGCGAACGATCGCATGCGGGGCGTTGGCCGGGATCAGCGCGGCCGTCATCTCGTACGCCGATCCGTCGCTGCCGCACAGGATCAGGCCGTCACCGACGAGGAGCTGCACGGCGTAGTGGGCGTGCATGCCGGCGACGCCGATCTCTCCGCCGTAGTAGAAGCGGCCGAGCATGATCGCCGCCCATCCCCGCCATCCGGCCGCTGATCGGCTCACCGGTCGACGTCGGTGGGGCCGCAGCAGCCGTCGGATGTGCTGGGGACCGTGGCCGCGGTTACCGCGTCGAAGGCGACGTACGCGGCCAGGGTGAAGACGCTGATGGCGATCACGCGCGATTCGACCCGCCGGAACGGTGCGGAACAGATGCCGGGCACGTTGAGCGCGCTCGTGCCACCGGCTCACCTCCGGCACCCGTAGTCCGGCCACCGTCCTCATTCATCGCCATATGACGATCATATTCACCTGTGGGAAGGCCGGGCTCGGCCGCCACGCGGCCCTGTCCGCCCCTGCGCACTCAACGTCAGGCGTCATCGCCGACACCAGCCATGAAGCGCTGACCGAGATGCGGCGCCTGCTGTCGATCCTGCGCATCGAGTCCCGCGAGGACGACGAGGACGGCCCCTGCCCTGGTCGCGGAAGGGTACGAGGAGATCGCTTCCTCGAAACGGAAATCGTGTTGCCCTCGCCGGTCCCGTCGTGCTGTGATCACCGAGCATGCCGCCGACGTCGAAGGAGGGGTGATGCGTCGACCATATGTGGCGGTCACGGCAGCGCTCTGATCACAGGGGACGACGCCGACGCCAGTGAGCATGGGACGACACCTACCGCTGGCAGCTGAGGAGGCTCGGCTGACAGTGACCGGGACAATTCATCCAAACCCGGTCGAGGTCCGGATCCGACGGCTGAGAGACGCCCCGGTGAAGCAGGAAGCGGAAGTAATCGCCGACCCCTGATGAGGGGGAACAGGCGGTGAACCGGTCCCTCGCCCACGCAAGCCTGGGAGCTGTCGGACCGCCATGCGCGGACGGACAGCGAGATCCGAACGGAACCCTGCGCTCCCGATTGAAGATCACTTCTTCGATCCGGAGGCAGAGCCATCAGCAGATCCGCCCAAAACCAGGGCTTCACATGCGAAAACTGCGGCGCGAACGTCGCACCGCTGAGCAACGGGGGCTACCGCAACCACTGTCCGACATGCCTGCGCTCCAAGCACGTCGACATCGTGCCTGGCGACCGGGCCTCGGCCTGCCGTGGACTGATGCATCCCCGACGTGTCGAGCACCGCGGCGGCAAGGGACTCGTGCTGGTCCACGAGTGCGTCGAGTGCGGCTTCATCCGATCCAACCGGGTCGCCGAAGACTCCGTCCAGGGCGACGACATCGACGCGATC
Organism: Nonomuraea sp. NPDC049421; assembly: GCF_040677005.1. Lineage (NCBI taxonomy): Bacteria > Bacillati > Actinomycetota > Actinomycetes > Streptosporangiales > Streptosporangiaceae > Nonomuraea > Nonomuraea sp. NPDC049421. Next base: position 129,352 of record NZ_JBFAQA010000020.1, on the reverse strand, counting down.
ATCACGCTGATGTCCGAAATCGGATAGCCGGCCGCACCGGCGGTGAATCACGTACCGATGCTCCGCCGTAGCTTGCCATTACGCCGTCGTGATCGTCGGCGGCGCGCCACCGACGATCACGACTCCCCCGCCTACGCCTCATCGGCCGCGTCACGGGGAGGGACTCGACCGAGCATGGCTCGACAGCCCGCACACCAGATACGTCATTCCCGCCACTGCCCGGTATCCAAGCAAATCCGGCTAACCGGTAGTGACCGCAGTCGACGTCCTGTTGTCGAGGAGTTCGGGCGGAGTGATCGCCCGCTCGCCGCCAGGACGTCAACTGGACACCTTTCGCGTACGCCTACACGTGGGCCGGTACCCTCACGCCCGCGCCGAAGGCGTAGAGCCGATCGCCGAATGCCGCGGCGCCCAGCGGGTGTTCGGTGGTGCCTCCGCCTTGGACTTCGGCCCAGCCGTCGAATGGGTGATTCTGTCGAGCGGAATTGACGTAGATCCGCTTGTCGGTCCCTGTGCCGAAGACGTAGAGCCGGTCGCCGAACGACGCGGCCGCGAGCGAATGGTCCGTGAGGCCGCCACCCTGGACCTCCGTCCAACCGTCGAACGGCTGATTCTGCCGGAC
>NZ_JBFAQA010000020.1:0-128635 GCF_040677005.1 Nonomuraea sp. NPDC049421 | reverse complement strand
CGTGCCGAATTCACGTAGATCCGCCGATCCGTCCCCGCGGCGAAGACGTACAGCCGATCACCGAACGCCGCCGCCGCCAGCGAATGGTCCGTGAGGCCCCCACCCTGGACCTCCGTCCAACCGTCGAACGGCTGATTCTGCCGGGCCGAATTCACGTAGATCCGCCGATCCGTCCCCGCGGCGAAGACGTACAGCCGATCACCGAACGCCGCCGCCGCCAGCGAATGGTCCGTGAGGCCGCCACCCTGGACCTCCGTCCAACCGTCGAACGGGTGGTCCTGCCGGGCCGAATTCACGTAGATCCGCCGGTCGGTACCCCTGCCGAAGACGTAGAGACGGTCGCCGAACGACGCGGCCGCCAGCGGGTGATCCGTGAGGCCGCCGCCTTGAACCTCGTTCCAACCGTCGAACGGGTGATTCTGCCGGGCCGAGTTCACGTAGATCCGCCGGTCCGTGCCCGCGGCGAAGACGTACAGCCGGTCACCGAACCCTGCCGCCGCCAGCGGGTGATCCGTGAGGCCGCCGCCTTGGACCTCGTTCCAACCGTCGAACGGGTGATTCTGTCGAGCCGAATTCACGTAGATGCGGTTGTGGTTCATTTGTTTCCCCCGGTTTGTTGTGCGACGGATGATTGGGAGTGGACTCAGCCGTCAGGCAGGACCAGACCACGAAAGTCGGGCATGCGTCATGAGCGGCCGGAACCGAGGTTTCGGTGTCCGATCCGCGGCAAGGGAAAAGATATTCCGATGCGCTGCGTACTGACGATGAGCATGAGATCGGTCAGTACTGCTCAGCCGCCGACGACGACCATGCATGGCCTTCGCAAGCAGACGACGAAACCGGAACGCTCGAGTGGTTCAAGCGTTCAATCCATGGAATCGACTTTTCTTTATCCGGCCTCCAGGCAAAGCCACCGTCCTGGTCTTTGTTCCCCGTCTGGGCAGGCCGCATCGCATGGACGTGACAATCCACATAAGCTCGCACATCTTCATGCTGGCGCTTCACCCCCACAGCCGCCCACTTACGCTCCCGATCGCACGCTTTGAAGCAAGCCATACCTGCGGATGACCGCAGGCCGGTGCGCCGTCTAGCCGGCCCAAGAGCTTGGGCCTTGCTTCAGTACGGCGAGGGCCGCCAGGCTGTCGACCGGCCAGACGTCGATGCGGTACAGGAAATGATCTCCCAGCTCGTCTGCTTCCACCGGTGGGACATACGGGATGTACGACACTCGCACGCGGTAGCGGCCGGCTTCGAGGTGGATGTGCCGTTCTTGGCCGGGGTCGTCGGCTGGGCCGTAGATCGCCAGGTCGCCGTTGGGCAGTTCGATGTCGGCCTCGGCGACGTGCTCGGCTTCCTCCAGGTTCGCTGTGGGTGTGGTGGAGTGCACGTGGACGGTCGTTTCCACCACATCGCTTCGGGCTGTTCCCACTGCGATCGAGTGGGGGTGCACGCTGATGCGGTCCGAGTTCACGGCCTCTTCGGTCCATCCGGCGGGAGCGCCCGAGTCGGCATGCGACCTCATCCAGGCCGCGTGAGCGTCGAGATCCTGCAGGTAGAACTGGCCGTGATCGGCGAGGACCGCGAAGCGGTGGTGATCAGTCGATGTGTCCCGCATCCGCCTACGCTAACGGGGCCGCCATCACGGCCCATTAGCCTGTTCGGGGTGGGATGGGACCTGGGTGAGCTTGTTGCGAGGTATGACGTACCGGGCGCGCAGGTCGCCGTCCTGGCCGATGGGGAGATTCGGGACGAGGCTGCGGGGGTCCTGAGTCTGCGTACCCAGGTCGAGGCCACGACCGAGTCGGTGTTCAAGATCGGCTCGATCACCAAGATCTGGACGGCATCGAGAGGTTCGTCGCCATCCTTGCCGAGGCGGAGCACCTCCTCCCGCCCGGCACCGTCTTCTCCTACTCCAACAGCGGGTACGTGATCCTCGGCCGGCTGGTGGAGGTGCTACGCGGCAAGCCCTTTCACGACGTGCTCCGCGAACGTCTGGTGACGCCACTGGGTTTGCGGACTGCCGCCATCGACCCCTTCGAGGCGATCCTGCACCGGGCGGCGGTCGGCCACGTCCGCAACGGCGGCGGCGAGGTCGTCCCGGTCAAGGAGTGGGCGGTTTCCTACTACGCGGCGCCCAGCGGGTCGCACTTCGCGATCAGCGCTCGGGAGCTGCTGGAGTTCGTCCGCCTGCATCTCGCCGATCCCGCGCTGGCGGCGCCGCGCGAGCCGCAGCTGGACGATGTCCCGGACTTCGGTGGCGGCGTCATCGGCTGGGGGCTCGGATGGATGCGCTATCAGGACGGCGTCGTCGGGCACACCGGTGTCACCAAGGGGCAGGAGGCGTGGCTGCGCGTCGTCCCGTCGGCGGGGGTGGCGGTGGCGGTGCTGACCAACAGCGCGGGTGGGGAGCCTCTGGCGTACGAGATCTTCGGGGCGGTGCTCAGGGAACTGGCGGGCGTCGAGACGGCGCCGCGTCCTGTGCCGCCCTTGAGCCCGGCCGCGATCGACGTGGACCGCATGTGCGGCACCTACCGCTCCACGCTGCACGACCTCACCTTGACCAGCGAGAACGACCGCGCGTTCCTCGTCTACCGCGCCGGCGGGTCGGAAAGGCGGGTCGAGGTCGTACGACTCAACGACAGCTCGATCATCACCCTCGACTCCGATCCTTCCGGCCATCAGGTCCTGTCGCTGGTCGGTTCCGACGAGCACGGCCGCGCCCGTTTCCTGCACAACGGCGCCGCCGCCTACCGGATCGCATGAACGTCGATGACGAGACCGGACGTGGCGACGCCGATCTCACCGTCGTACGCGGTCGCGGCGGCGGCTCGCGCGGCGGCGGGGTCGGTGCCCGGCTGCAGGTGCGTCAGTAACAGGTGCCGGACATCGGCTTCCCGCGCTTGCCGGCCTGCCTGGCGGGCGCTCGTCAGGAGGGAACCCATCGGGACCCGGTCCGCGTAGGTGGCCTCGGCCAGGAGGAGGTCGGCGTCACGGGCCAGGTCCACGCGGCCGGGGCTCGGGCCGCAGTCGCCGGTGTAGACGAGGACCCGTCCGCCTGCTGTCAGCCTTATGCCGACATTGGGCACCGAGTGCGGAAGCAGCCGGGTTCGTACGCGGAAGGGGCCGATGTCGGGGACCAGATCACGCAGGACGTAGGAGCCGGTCAGCACTCCTGGGCGGTCCAGCGCGAGCACCGCGTCCAGGGCGCCCGGCGGCGCGTACACCGGCAGCGGTGCCGCCGGATTCTCGACCATCGTGCGGGCTCGCAGCAGCGGGTTCAGGTCGGCGCAGTGGTCGGGATGGCCGTGGCTGACGAACACGGCATCGATCTGGTCGGCGCCGACCCGTTCCAGCAGCCGGGGCACGATCGCGTATCCGGGGTCGATGAGCAGCCTGAACCCGTCGTGCTCCACGAGGTACCCACTGCACGCCTGACCCGCCGCCGGCCAAACGCCGCATCCGCCGAGGATCGTCAGCAGCATCCGCGCAACCCCTTTCCCAAGAGCTGTTGGAAAAGTATTATCCCAACGTGTCTTCGGAAAATGACCTCGTCCCCCTGCGCGCCCTGGCCAACCCACTGCGCATCCGCATCGTGTCGCTGCTCACCGGCGCGTCGATGTCGGCCACCGAGGTCGCCGACCAGCTCGGCATCGCGCACGCCTCGGCCAGCTACCACCTGCGCCAGCTGGCCAAGGCGGGTTTCCTCCAGCAGACGGACGAGCAGCCGCGGTCCGGCAAGGGCCGCCCGCAGCTGCGCTACCGCTACGACCCGTCCAGCGGCGAGCGGCTCGACCGGTCCGAGGGACGGCAGCTCCTCTTCCAGGCGATGAGCACCGACCTGGCCAGGCGTCTGACGGAGACCGAGCGCCAGCGCACGTCCATGGACGCCGAGGTGTGGCTGCCCAGGCCCGTCTGGGAGGAGGTGGTCGCCCTGATCGACCAGGCGGTGGCGCTCGTGCACGACAAGGCAGGGCCGCCGCACGACGGCGTCAAGGTCAGCATGACCGCGATCCTGCTCGAACTCCGCGACGAGCGGTGATCGGGCGCCTGCTCGTCTGTACGGCCGGCGCGTTCCTGTCGATCGGGCTACTCATCCCGGCGGTTCCGCGCTACCTGACCGGCCCGCTGGGCCAGCAGGCCGGCATGGTGGGCGTCTCGCTGGCCGTCACCGCGGCGGCAGGGGTGCTCGCCCGCCCGCTCGCCGGACAGGTGGCCGACAGACTCGGACGGCGCGCGGCCCTGTGCGCGGGGGCGCTGCTGCTGTCCGGTACGTCCCTCGCGCTGCTCGCCGCCGGGGAGTTACCGCTGTTCCTCGTCCTGCGCGGCGTCGCCGGGGTCGGTGAGGCGCTGGCGTACGTCGGTCTCGCCACGCTGGCCGGCGATCACCGGCGGTCCGGGGCGGCGATCAACCACTTCTCCGTCGTCGTCAACGCCGGCCTGCTCACGGGGCCGGTCATCGCCGAGACGCTGTACGCCACGTGGGGGTTCGCCGCCGTCTGGGTCACGGCCGCCGCCGCGGCGCTCGGCTCGGCGGCGGTCCGGCTCACCTTGCCGAAGACCGTGGGGAGCGCGGGCTCGGGTTCGGCAACCGGGCGGGCCCGCCTGTACCACCCGTCCGCGCTGCGGCCCGGCTTCGCCTACCTGGCCTCCGTGTGGGGCTACACCGCCATCAGCGCCTTCCTCCCCCTGCACCTCGGCGACGACTCCGGCAACCTCCACTTCCTGGTCTACGGCGGCGTCCTCATCACCATCCGCCTGGCGGGACACCGCCCGCTGGCCACGACCTCCCCGGCGCGCCTGGCCGTCGTCTCCCTCCTGCTGACCGGAGCGGGAACGCTCCTGCTCGCCGCCTGGCCCTCCCCGGCGGGAACGTGGTGCGCGATCGCGCTGATCGGCGCCGGGCAGGGCCTCGGCCTGCCCGCCTTCCTCCGGATGGCCGTGCACGACGTGCCCGCGGAGGAGCGCGGCTCAGCGGTGGCCACCACGACGGCCTTCTTCGACGTCGGTTTCCTCAGCGCCGCCTTGTCCCTCGGCGTCCTGGCCGACCGGTTCGGCCTGTCCGCCGGCTTCGCCGTGGCGGGCGTCGTGTCCGCCGCCGGAGCCCTGCTGTTCATGCCCGTACGCAAAGGAGCCCCCCTTGACCATTCCCGACGCTGACCTGGCCGGCTACGCGGACGTGGTGTTCGACGTGGCCGTCCCCCTTCTGGCGGACGACCGGGTGCTGATCAACGCGGAGATCGAGCACGCCCCGCTGGCCCGGGCGCTCGCCGAGGCCGCCTACGCCAGAGGCGCCCGCTATGCCGACATCTGGTACTTCGACCCGTACGCCAAACGCTCCCGCGTCCAGCACGCCGAAACGGCGACCCTGGCCGAGGTGCCCGCGTGGCTCGACGCCCGCAACGACGAGGCCGGACGGCACGGCGGCATCATCGTCAACATCCGCGGCGCCGCCGCCCCCGACCTCCTGGCCGGGCTCGACCCGGTACGCGTCGGCCTGGATCGCATGCCGTCGCTCACCTCACGGCAGCGGCTCCAGCTCGGCAACCTGGTCCGCTGGACGATCATCCCGTACGCCACTCCCGAGTGGGCCCGTACCGTCTTCGGCGAACCCGACCAGGCCCGGCTGTGGCGGCACCTGCGCCGCATCCTCCGCCTCGACGAGCCCGACCCGCGCGCGGCCTGGCGGCAGCGCATCGCCGCGCTGCTCGACCGCGCCCGGCGGCTCACCGAGCTGCGCCTGGACGCCGTGCGGTTCGAGGGCCCCGGCACCGACCTGACCATCGGCCTGCTCCCGGACGCCCACTGGACCGCCGCCCGCTTGGAGGACGTCGAGGGCCGCCCGTTCCAGGCCAACCTGCCGACCGAGGAGGTGTTCACCACCCCCGACTACCGGCGCGTGGACGGGACGGTCCGCGCCACCCGGCCGCTCTCCCTCGACGGGACCGTCGTCCGCGACCTGGAGCTGACGTTCTCCGGCGGCGTCGTGACCGAGGTCAGGGCGAGCGCCGGGGCCGACGTCGTCCGTACGCACCAGGCCACCGACGCGGGGGCGGCCCGGCTGGGCGAGCTCGCCCTGGTCGATCGTTCGTCGCGGGTGGGCGAGAGCGGCGTCACGTACATGGAGACCCTCCTGGACGAGAACGCCACCTGCCACCTGGCCTGGGGCGCGGGGTTGCCGCCCGGTGTGCCCGCCGAGTTGCGTACGGACGATCCCGTACGGCTGGACGCGGCGGGCGTGAACACCTCGCGCGTCCACGTCGACTTCATGGTCGGCGGCCCGGACGTCACGGTCACCGGCCTCGGGCCGGGCGGGAAGGTGGTGCTGTTGCGCGACGACGTCTGGCAGTTCTGACGCCCTGGGCGCCGGATCTCCGGCGCCCAGGGCGGGTCACGTCAGACGATCACGGTGTTGCAGCTCGGGACATAGCCGACCACTCCGGTGCGGAGGTTGCGGCCGTACTCCCAGACGGTGGTGGTCACGCCGTTGTCGCAGGTGTACGACGTGCCGTCCACCGCACGGTGGATCTCCCAGCCCTGACCGGGATAGCCGAGGCCCACCCGGGTTGACTGGCCGTCCGCCCGGGCGAAGATCCTGACCCCGGGCACCCGGAAGTCGATGCCCGACCGCGCCTGCGCCGCGACCGCCGTCCCGGGGGCCGCCGCCGCGGCCGGCACGGCGAGGGCACCGAAGCCGAGGGCCAGTCCGAGGGCGAGGCCGCTGATGGTCTTGATCTGAGTACGCATGTCGTTGCCTTTCTGTTCCGGCGCCGCCGGGGTGGCGGCGTCCACGGCACCGATCGTGCGGCGCGCCACGGCCGGAGCAGGAGAGGTTTCCCGTCGCCTCGCACGCAGGGTGGCCAGGGAAACCCGGACGTATCATCACAAAGAGCAACTGTCATGCCACTTTGAGTAAAGTTCTGGGTGTGGAAACTCCTGGTGCCGTGTTGCGGCGATTGCGGGTGGCGCGCGGGCTGTCGCTGAACGAGCTCGCGCGGCTGACCCACTACACCAAGGGCTACCTCAGCAAGGTCGAGACCGGCGAGAAGGCGCTCTCGGTCGGAGTCGCCCGCGCCTGCGACGCGGCGCTGCAGACCGGCGCCAAGCTGACCGATCTGGCCGAAGCGCTCGCCCCGCCCGGCGGCGGCTGCCCCTACCGAGGGCTGCGACCGTACGAACCGGAGGACGCCCGCTGGTTCTTCGGCCGCGACCGAGCCGTCAGCGCCCTGCTCACACGCCTGGCCGGACCACCCCGTGGCCCGCTGATCGTCGTCGCCCCCTCAGGAGCGGGCAAGACCTCCCTGCTCCGAGCCGGACTCCTGCCCGCCCTGCGCCGGGGGACACTGCCCACACCCGGCTCCCGCACATGGCCGGTCATCGTGCTCACGCCCGGCGAGCATCCCGTCGCCGCGCTGCTGACCCGGATCGGCACGCTCATCGGCCACACCCCCGGCGAAGACCCCGGCCAAGACCCCGGCATAGACCCCGCCGGCGGCCCCGGCGCAGATCTTGCTGACGGCCCCGCTGCAGGCCCCGCTGTAAGCCCCGCTGAAGGCCCCGCTGAAGATCTTGCTGGCGATCCCGCCGTCCTTACCCGGTGGATCGCGGACGCGTTCAACGACCCGACCTGCACCGCCGCCGCCCGCCGCCTGGTCCTCATCGTCGATCAACTCGAGGAGATCTTCACCCTCTGCAGCGACGAGACCGAACGCCGTACCTTCCTTTCAGCGATCGACGCACTGGCCGCTGCCGGCGCGCTGGTGATCCTCGGTCTGCGCGCCGACTTCTACGGCCACTGCCTCAGCCACCCCACCCTCCTGACCGCCCTGCGCGAAGCCCAGCTCCCCCTCGGCCCCATGAACGTCGCCGAACTCCGCACCGCCATCACCGGCCCCGCCCACAAAGCCGGACTCACCGTCGAACCCGCACTCGTGGAGCTGCTGCTCAGAGACATGGGTCTACCACCCACGATCGACGAGCACGACAGCGTCCACGAGCCGGGCACGCTCCCCCTGCTCTCCCACGCCCTGCTCACCACCTGGCAACACCGCACAGGCGACACCCTCACCGTGACCGGCTACCGCAAGACCGGCGGCATCGCAGGCGCCGTCGCCGCCACCGCCGAACAGGTCTACACCGCCCTCGACCCCACCGCCCAGGACATCGCCCGCCGCCTGCTCCTGCACATGGTCTGCGTCGAGGATTCCGGCGCCGAAACCCGCCGCCCCATCGACATCAGCACACTGCCACCCGCCCACTTCCCACCCGGCCCCACCTCACAGGTGATCGACGCCTTCACCACCGCCCGCCTCCTCACCCTCACCGACGACTCCGCCCGACTCGCCCACGAAGCCCTCCTGCGAGCCTGGCCCAGACTCCGCGAATGGATCCACGCCGACCGCGCGGGACTGCGTACCCACCGACGCCTGGCCGAGACGGCCTCGGCGTGGGACCGCGAGGCCCGTGACCCGTCACTGCTCTACCGGGGCACACGCCTGCAGACCGTCCTCGACTGGGCCGCCGCGAACCCCGCCGCCCTCACGACCACCGAGCAGGAGTTCCTGGAGGCGTGCCAGGCGGCGCAGGCGGCGGAACAGGCCACGGCCCGCCGCCACGCCCGCCTCCGGCGGCAGGCGGTCGCCGGGCTCGCGGTGCTCCTTGTGGCAGCGCTGGTCTCGACGGTCTTCGCGGTGAACGCCGCCCGTACCGCCGAGCAGCGGCTCGTTCTGGCGCAGAAGGAGAAGAACCTCAACCTGTCGCACAGCCTCGCCGTGCAGAGCGAGAGTCTGCTGGACCGCGACTCCACCGTCGCCCAGCTGCTGGCGGTGGCCGCCCACCGCGTCGCGCCGACCGCCGCCGCCCGGCGGGCGATGCTGAACGCGCTGGCCCACCCGGCACGCGGGGAGCTCATCGGCCACACCGAATCGGTGGTGAGGTCGGTTTTCAGCCCCGACGGCCGCCTGCTGGCCTCCGCCGGCTTCGACGGCACCCTGCGCCTGTGGGACGTCGCCACCCACCGCCAGACCGGCCAGCTCACCAGCCACCAACATGGGCTCCACACCACGGACTTCAGCCCCGACGGACGCCTCCTCGTCACCGCCGGCGCCGCCGGCACCGTACGCCTCTGGGACGTGACCACCCGCCGTCAGGTCGCCGAACTCGTCGGCCACCGAGGCCCCGTCCACGCCACCGACTTCAGCCCGGACGGACGTCTGCTGGCCACCGCCGGCTTCGACGGCACCCTGCGCCTGTGGGACGTGGCCGACCACCGCCAGGCCGGCGAACTCACCGGCCACCGGGACGCCGTCTACGCGGCGGACTTCAGCCCCGACGGACGCCTCCTGGTCACCGGCGGAGCCGACAAGACCGTACGGCTGTGGAACGTCGCCACCCGCCGGCAGGTCGGCGGGCCGCTCGCCCGTCACGATCACGCGGTGCCCGAGGTGGACTTCAGCCCGGACGGCCGGCTGATCGCGGTCGCGGCGGACGACGACACGGTACGCCTGTGGGACCCGGCCACCCGCCGCCCGGCGGGCGCGCCCCTGACCGGCCGCCCTGATCACCGGATCGACACGGTCGCCTTCAGCCCTGACGGCCGGACCCTGGTCGGCGGAGGACGCGGGGGTGGCGGGGCCCTGCTGGCGTGGGACGTGGCCACCCGCCATGAGATCGGCACGCCCCTCCTGGGCCATGCCGACTGGGTCGCCGATGTGGAGTTCAGCCCGGACGGGCGGCTCCTGGCCAGCAGCTCCTCCCACGGCGACAACACCGTACGGCTGTGGGACATGGCCACGCATCGGCCGCTCGACCCGCCGGTCGACCCCGAGGCCGGGCCGGTCGACCCCGAGGCCGGGCCGGTCGACCCCGAGGCGGGGCCGGTCCAGGCCGTGGCGTTCAGCCCGGACGGACGTGTCCTGGCCACAGGCGTGACCGATCAGGACGAGCAGCACGGGGCCGTGCGGCTGTGGGACGCCCGCACCCGCCGCCCGCTCGGGCCGCCGCTCACCGGACACCTCAGTCCGGTAACCGAGCTGCGGTTCAACCCGGACGGACGCACACTGGTCAGCACCGACACCGCCGCACCTGTGCGGTTGTGGGACGTCCGCACCCGCCGCCCCGCGCCCGTCCCGAAGGAGGCGTACGGGAACGAGGCGGCCTTCAGCCCGGACGGCCGCCTGCTCGCCACCGCCGACACCGGCATCGCCCAGGGCTACGAGCGCGCCCAGATACCCAATGTGCAGCTGTGGGACGTGGCGACCCGCCGCCCGCTCGGCGCACCGCTGCTCGACCGCACCCAAGGGCTGGTGGATCTGGAGTTCAGCCCGGACGGACGCATCCTCGCCGTCGCCAGCGAACGGACCTTCGACGCGGAGACCGGCATCACGCGTAACCAGGTCCAGTTCTACGACGTGGCCACCCGGCGGCCTGCGGGCGCTCCCCTGATCGGCCACACCGGCGCCCTGACCGACATCGAGTTCGCCCCAGGAGGACACGTCCTGGCCAGCGCGGGTACCGACAAGATGGTACGGCTCTGGGACGTGGCGACCCGCCGCCAGATCGGCGTCCCGCTGAGCGGTCACGACGAGGAGGTGACGGACGTGGCCTTCGCACCGGACGGCCGGCTGGCCAGCGCCGACGTCGGCGGGACGATCAGGTTGTGGGACGTGGCCACCCACCGCCCGATCGGCGCCGCGCTGACCGCCTCCGGCCTCGCCCTCCGCACGCTGGCGTTCAGCCCGGACAGCCGGACGCTGGCCGCCGCCGGCGACGACGGCGGCATCCGGCTCTGGGACGTGGCACTCCCCACCGACCCCGCCGAGACGCTCTGCGCGATGTCCGGCCGCGCGCGCCCCCAACTCACCCCGGCCGAGTGGCGGCAGTACCTCCCCCACGAACCGATCCGCCCGATATGCCCAGCGCGCTCCACGACGAGCAAGTGATCGACCATTACCGCGCTCTCCTCAAGCAGCACCAGTGGCTCAAGGACGTACGGGTTCCTGGAGTGCAGGTACGGCGACCCCCTGCCCGACGGCCTTCTCTCCGCGCTCGGCGAGGACGCCCGCGTGTGGACCACGTCGTGGCAGTTCAACGGCACATCGACGCTCGCCTGTGCGGGCGGCGGCAGGGTCCGAGCACGGATCGGGAACTACGTCTTCGGCGACCGGATCGACAACGCGCCCGATGTCTTCACAGACTTCCCCGTCATGCTCGACGCCCTCGATGACGGGGACTTCGACGGCAGGCGCTGTGCCGCGTTCGCCTTCATCGAGACGGCCACCGGGGTCGCCGTCGAAGGCGACCGGCTGGACGGCGAAGGTTGCCCTGTCATCGTGCTCGACGCCCCTGCCATCTACAGCCGTTGAGTCTCCGGTGTGGGTGCCTGTCGAAACGGCCACCTGTTCAGCATCACGATGTCGGACTATCATCGCCATATGGCGATTGATAATGAGGCCGGTTCCTGCGTCAGTGCCGACATCGCCGCCGGGGTTCCTCCGGCGGCCGCGCTGTTCCACTCGCTGGCCGATCAGAACCGGCTGCGCATCGTGCAGCGTCTGGCGCGCGGCGAGGCGCGCGTGGTGGATCTGGTGACCGAGCTGGGGCTGGCGCAGTCCACCGTCTCCAAGCATCTGGCCTGCCTGCGTGACTGCGACCTGGTCGACTACCGCGCAGAAGGCCGCCAGTCCTTCTACAGCCTGACCCGGCCCGAGCTGATGGACCTGCTCGCCTCCGCCGAGCAACTCCTGGCCGCCACCGGCCACGCGGTCACGCTCCGTCCCACGACGCCGGACGTGGTGGCATGACCTCCGTCGACCTGCTGGCCCCCGCCCGGCGTACGGTCCTGCGGCGCCGGATCCGGCTGCTGGTCGCGGCCACCATCACGTACAACGTGATCGAAGCGGCGGTCGCCGTCACCGCCGGCACCATCGCCTCCTCCGCCGCCCTGATCGGCTTCGGCCTGGACTCGCTGGTCGAAGTGGCCTCCGCCGCCGCGGTGGCCTGGCAGTTCGCCGCCGCCGACCACGAGAGCCGGGAACGTACGGCGATGCGCGTCATCGCCCTGTCGTTCTTCGCGCTCGCCGCGTACGTCACCTTCGACGCCGTACGCGCCCTCCTCGGCGACGGCCAGGCCGAACACTCGACGCCCGGCCTCATCCTGGCCGCCCTCTCGCTGGTCGTCATGCCGTTCCTGTCGGCCGCGCAACGCCGCGCCGGCCGCGAACTCGGCTCCGCCAGCGCCGTCGCCGACTCCAAGCAGACCCTGCTGTGCACGTACCTGTCGGGAGTCCTGCTGGTGGGGCTGGCGCTCAACAGCCTGTTCGGCTGGTCCTGGGCCGACCCGGTCGCCGCCCTCGTCATCGCCGCCGTCGCCGTCAAGGAAGGCCGCGAGGCCTGGCGCGGCGACGCCTGCTGCGCCCCGGCCACCGACCAGGCCGACGGATGCGGACCCACCTGCACCTGCCACACATCCTCCGAAGCCTGACACGCACATGCCACGACCGAGCTCCGAGGTCCGCCTCCTCGCCGCCGCCGCCGACGTGCTGCTGTCGCGGCCTTGAAGCCGGTGGCCAGGAACTTCTGGGAGATCGCGGTGGGTGTCACGGCACTCGAACGGCGCGCCACGGACCCGACTGCGGACGCGCTCATCCTGATCGGCTCCTGACCTCTGGACGTCACCACCGCGCCGGCGACGGGAGGCGACCGGCAGAGCCTTGCCGAGATGCCATTCACGCCGTCCGCAGGATTCCGTACGGTGAAACCATGTTCTTCCACCCCCCGCCGGCCCAGGAAGAATCACCTCGCGCACCCGACCCTGGATGGCCGCCCTGGTCCGCTCCGCCGTCAGACGAGATGGGCGGTGTGATGGCCGGCGGACAGGTGCTGGCCCGCACCCCGAACGTCGCCATCATGGTGCCGACGATCCAGGCATTCAGCACCGGTTGCCTGATCAACGTGGACGTCGTCACCCGACGGCGCACTCTGTCCCCCGACGACTTCCGGGCCCTTCAGCTGGGTGCGCTCCCTCACATGATCACCGGGGTGAGGGCCGGTCAGCCGCTGCCGGATCAGCTGCTGCGCTTCGGTGTGCGCTTCGCCGACGGCGCCAAGGCCACCACCGTCGGGCAACGTCTGGACAGAGCACGGCTCCCGCAGGATCCGCCACCGGGCCCGCATCTGTCCCTGCTGCTTCCCGGCATGTCCATACGCAGCGGTGACGACGACACAGGTGTCATGACCTGGGGGCTGTGGCTGTGGCCCTCGCCTCCCCGCGAGAGGTTCGAATTCGCCGTGGAGTGGCCTGTCGGCGGCATCGGACTGAGCATCGTCGAACTCGATGGCGGTGCCATCGCAGCCGCCGCCCAGCAGGCAGTCTCATACTGGCCGGAATCCCAACAGAGCAGGTAGAAGCCCTGCACGCTGCACTGTCGCGCGGCTGATGCGCCGGGGACATGTCGGCGATGCTCCCCACCCTCGGCCGAGAGGTTAGGCTGCGTGGCGGCATGACGAGGGGTGGGGCTTGGCGGAGGGACTGCTCGAAGGGTACGGGCGCAAGTACGCCTCCGCGGTGCGCCTGGCGACGCTGGTGCCCATCTGCCTCATCGCGCCGTTCAGGGCGGCGCCGGGGCAGCTGGTGAGCACTCTGGTCGTGGTCGCCGCCGCGGCGGGGTGGACGTGCTGGTTCGCGTGGTGGTTGCGGAACGGGCGGGGCAGCGCGCTGGTCGCCCTCGACGTCGCCGTCATGAACGGGCTGTTCTGCACCGTCTTCTGGACCGGCGCCGTGGACTCCCTGAACACGGGGTGGCTGCGGCTGCTGGTCGACTTCGCCGTCGTGACGTACCAGTGGCACACCCCGCTGAGGGTGGGCGCGCCGGCCGCGGTCGGCGCCGTCGCCGGGCCGGTGGCGATCCTGCTGGCGGCGGGGGCGTGGGAGGTGGACTCCAGCCTGGCCACGGGGATCCTGCTGGCGCTGCCGGGTGCCACGGTCGGCAGGGTGGCGTGGATCTTCCTGAACCGTACGGCCAGACGGGTCGAGGCCCTGGCGCAGGAGGCGCTGCGGGCGCGCGGCGAGGCGCTGCTGGCGGCCGGCGTACGCGCGGAGGAGCGCGAGCAGGTCAACTCGCTGCACGACACGGCGGCGACGACGTTGCTGATGGTGGGGCTCGGCCAGGTACGCTCCGGCGCCGGCTGGCTGGCCCCGCAGGCGCGGCGCGACCTGGCCCGGTTACGCGAGGCCGCCGGGCGGGCCCCCGAGGAGGCCGACCTGGTCGAGCTGCTGCGCGCCGCGCCGGCCCTGACGCATCTAACGGTGGACTTCGACGGTCCCGACCGGCTCCGCCTGCCGTACGAGGCCGCCAGGGCGATCACCGACGCGGCGGGCGAGGCTCTCGCCAACGTACGCCGCCACTCGGGCGCCGGCCGTGCGACCGTCCGGCTCAGCGGCGACGCGCGGGCGCTGCGGCTGGACGTCATCGACGACGGGCGGGGGTTCGACCCGGACGGGGTGCCCGGCACGCGGCGCGGCCTGCGCGAGTCCGTCCACGCCAGGATGGCGCGCGCGGGCGGCACGGCCACGATCACCTCAGCCCCTGGTAGGGGAACGCGGGTCCGGCTCGAGTGGCGGAGCGCCGACCGGAGCGGCGCCGCGCAGGACGATCCCGTCGAGGCGTCGGCGCGGGCGCGGCTGGGGCGCGGCCTGCGGATCACCACGCTGTTCGTCGCCCTGGCGGCCGTGTTCGGGATCGCGCTGCCCACCGTCATCCGCTACCTGCCCACCTACGAAACGCCGGCGGCGCAGCTCGGCGCCTTCGCGGTGATCGGAGTCGTGCTGCTGGCGGAGGCCGTGCTGATCGTGCGGCGACGGTCGTGGGGCCGGTGGCGGGTCCCGGTGATCGCGGTCGTGCTCGCGGTTTCCCTGGTGTCGTACGTCGCCCTGCCCGACGGGCGCACCTCGACCGGCGAGGACTGGATGTTCGCCGCCGCCACCTGGCCGGGACTCATCGTCGTGCTCGACCGCCCGCTGCGCTCGGCCCTGATGTTCATGGCGGCCCACGAACTGGTCGCGCTGTTCCACCTGGTGGTGCTCGAAGGGTCCACGTTCTTGACGCTGGCCCGTTTCGCGACCGGGTCCGTCACGGTGATCGGCTACCCGTTGTTCCTGGCCGTCCTGGCGACCGTGCTGCGTGACCTCGGCGCGGCGGCGGTGGCCGCGCGCAGGGAGATCGAGCAGGTACGCGTCGCGGAGGCCGTCGCCGGTGAGGCGCATCGCCGCAGGCGGCAGCGCTTCGCCGAGCTGTCGGACACCACCGTACCGCTGCTGGAAGGACTCGCCGACGGCTCGCTCGACCCGCAGGACCCGCAGGTCCAGCGGCGCGGCGCCATCGAGGCGGCCCGCATGCGCCGTCTGTTCGCCGAGGCCGACGAGGCCGCCGACCCGCTCCTGCACGAGCTGCACCACTGCATCGACGTGGCCGACCGCAAGGGCGTCGTGGTGGAGCTGGACACCCGCGGACAGTGGCCCACCCCTCCGGTGCCGGTCAGGAGAGACCTCACCGAAGCCGTCCTCGTCGGCCTCGCCACCGCCGCCACGCGCGCCCGCGTCACCGTTCTCGGCACCCCCGCTCTCGTCTCGGTCAGCGTGGTCGCCGACTGCGGCGCCGTCGACGTCCCGCCACCCGCCGCGCCCGGTGTCCAGGTCGAGACGTTGACCAGCGGGGACACCGCCTGGATGGAGGCCCGATGGCAACCGGCGGCGTCCTCGTCGCCTTGACGGTCACTCCTCCGGCGTCTGCGCGTTGATGCGCCGGAGGGCACGTCGCCGCTCCCCCTGCGGCAGCGCGTCGGCGGCCGGCAGCCGCGGCAGCAGGTCGGGTTCGGAGGTCATCGCCCGGAAGACGAGCTCGACGGTCACCTCATGGCCGGGGCGGTGGACGACCTCGACCAGGTCACCGGCGCTGATCTCGCCGGGCTCGATCACGCGCAGGTACGCGCCCGGCCGTGCGGCCTTCGTGAACCGCTTGATCCAGCCCTCCTGCTCCAGCCAGCCCTGGAAGGTGCGGCACGGGATGCGCGCGCAGGACACCTCCAGGACGAGGTCCCGGCCGATCCGCCAGCGCTCGCCGATCAGGGCGCCGTTGACGTCGAGGCCCAGGGTGGTGAGGTTCTCCCCGAAGACGCCGTTCGGGAGCGTCCGCGCCAGCTCGGCCTCCCAAAGGTCGAGATCCTCGCGAGCGTACGCGTAGACGGCCTGATCGACGCCACCGTGATGCTTCACGTCATGGACCCGGTCACCGGCGAGGCCGACCGCGCCGGTGCCCTTGGGGCCGGGAGCGGCGACGGCGACAGGACCGTCGACCGGCCGCTTGTCGATGCCCGTCAGCCTCAGCCCCTTCCACGGGTTCGGACGGGGGTGGCCGATGTTGACCGAGAGCAGCTTCATGACATCGACGCTACGTGGCGTCGCCCGATGCGGGCCACGCGTTTTCCTCCGAGGTGCGGACGGCTCGTTGCAGGACGGCTCGTAGGTGCTCGGGGTCGGCGGGCGCGTTGTCGAGGAGGATCGCGGTGCACAGCCCGTCGGAGGCCGCGACGAGGGCGGCGATGGCCTGGGGGTCATCCGTCAGGGTGGTGGCGAGTTCGGCGATGTTCTCGCTCCAGCGTCGTGCCACAGGACGCAGGGCGGGCCGGCGGGCGGCCAAGGTCGACAGCTCACGTTCCGCCAGTGCGCGTTCGCGGCCGGGACCGGCGTCACGTGGACGCGGCGGGTGCCGCCATCGAGACGGCCCTCGTCAGCGACGGCCGCCGCCCTCCGGGACAGGCGTTCGGCGAACTCGGTGGAGGACGTGTCGAGCAAGGTCGAGGAGCCTGGCCGCCGACGCGGCGGCCGACACCCTCTGCACCCCGTTCACGCCGTCAGCGGCCGGCGTCTCGCCACTGGTAGAGGTCGCGCAGCAGGGCGATCTCGGCGCCGTGGTGGATCACTTCCTTGTTGACGTGCTGGACGATGACCTCCATGGGGTTCCGCTCGGGGCCTACCGCGGGCGGGTTCGCCAGGTCGGCGTCCGAGAGCTTGCGGACCCCCGCGTTCCATCTCCCGTACATCTCATCGAGCTGCTTGAGCGCCTCGTCGGCGCTTCCCGCGTACGGAAATGTCTGGACGTCGATGTCCTCGCCGCCGAAGTGCCATCCGACCCGATATCCCAGGCACGAGACGATGACGTGCGCCATCCGCCAGGCGATCGTGGTCACCGGCGCCGGTACCGGATCGGGGGACGCGTAGTCCATCGTCCACTCCCCCGCCCCCGCCGGCATCGGCGCGACCGACCGCCCCTGGGGCCGGATGCTCCAGCAGCCGCGTACCGGCTCCCAGAAGTACTCCTCATCGGTGAGACCGCCGAGGCGCGGCCTCAGGTTCTTGCGCCAGTGCCAGTCCAACTGCTCCGCGAGCCGCTCGCTTCTCGTCATCCGGGCACCTTATCCACCTTCGGCGAAATTCTCAGAAGAGTTCCGCCTGCACACTCCGCCCGGTGACGCCAGGCGCGCGAAGGCTTGCGCCGCGACCTGTACGTCCGGCGTCACAGCGTGAGACGGCACCGCCCGCACACTCGGCTTAGGGTTTCAAAACGTTCGCCGGGTGCCACCGCCACATGAGCGGGCGGGGCGCAGGATCTCTGGTGAACACGCGTCCATGATCTCGCTCACGACCCAGCACCTGCGAATCGTCTCTCCAGAGTTCGCCATCGAGCAGCTGCCGCATACGGCGTCGCCCGAGGACGACTGGATCGTGCTTGTTCGCGCGCCCGAAGGGCTGACCGTCGTCCGCGCGGTCCGGCTCCTGGAGTCAAGGGGAACGATGGATCGGTTTCTACAGCGGTGCGACGGCCCACGGTCTGGACGTTCCCGGGATGCTGGGTAGCGATCATCAAGCCGCTGGCAGAGGCGGCGATCCCGGTGTTCGTCGCCTCGACGTCCGACGCCGACCTGGTTCTGGTTCCACTTGAGAAAAAACAGCAGGCCGTCATCGCCCTGGAGGAAGCCGGGCACCAGGTGGAAAGGGGGGACGGCAAGGCCGGTGCGCCTTTCCGGTCACAGCGCTAGCCGAAGGGTACGCCGTCGAAGGTGCCGGACAGGGACGGGTGAGTTCCGAATGCCGTCCAGGTCAGCGTCACCTCGTGGGAGCGTCCGCCGGTCTCGGCACGGAGCGTGGCGGTGGCGCGGCCGTCCGGGTCGAGCTTGATGGTGCCGCTGACCCGCAGATCGCGTACGAACCGCACGCTGTCGAGCGTGATGTCCTGGCCGAAGGTGACCCGGCCGCCGCGCAGCCCCGGCTCGTCCGTCCGCCCGAAGTAGTAGAAGGCGTGCGGGTTGCGACGGGCGGTGGCGTCGGCGGCGGTGGCGAAGGTGGCCGCGAGGATCCGCCGCCGGCTCGGGCTGAGCTCGCGGGCCGGGTGCGGCGCCACGTCCCTGAGCTTCTGCGGGAATGCGCCGACGGCGCGGTAGTTCTCACCGGTGCATTTCTGGTCGACCACCCGCTTGGTGGTCAGGAAGGTGCGCAGCATGCCGCGCACGCACTCACCCATCGGCGACGGAAGGAAGGACTGCGCGTGGATCCCGAACGGGATGCGGATGACGGTGGCGTTCGGGAAGGCCCGAAGTGAACGCTCCACCTCGGCGGGGCGGTTGACGTCGAAGTCCCCCGCCACGGCCAGGACGGGCACGCCGGGCAGCGCCTGTCCGGGCGGGCGCAGCGGGCTGTGCCGCGGGGTCGGCCAGTTGATGCACCACTCCAGGCTGGCGATCGCCTCGGTGGCGAAGAAGTCGGTGGGCTGGAAGGGCGCCATCGGGCGTTCCCGGTCGTAGTACCGCTCGGCCTGCGCTTGACGCTCGGCTGCCGATGCCGGCCGGTCGAAGGGGAAGGAGCCGTCGCCGCAACGGAAGGCCACATGCCCCGCAAGCCACGGAGGGTTGAACGGCGGGATGGTTTCGGGAGTCAGCCGGGCCAGACGGCGTAGGGGAGCCGGGTCGCCGTTGAGGTAGGCGTGTGCGGCCGCGACGCTCTCCCGGCCGAGCACCGCTTCGGCCGGCTCACGCAGGGTGAGTGCCTGGTGCAGCGTCACCTCCGGGTCGGGTTGCTTTCGCAGCCGGTCCACCAGCCTCGTCCATGTGCCGGAGGCTTCGCCCGGCAGCGCGTCACACGCCTTCGACCGCCCGCAGACGAGATCGAGGTTGTCGAGCCGGGCGTCGAACCTCTGGTCGGCGTAGCCGTCGCGACCGATGACCATCGAGCTGTCCAGGAAGATCGCGTCCAGGCTGTTCGGGTACCGGGCCGCATATGCCTGGGCGTACAGGGTGCCGTAGGAGTTGCCGAAGTAGCTCATCTTGCCCAGGCCGAGCGCTCGCCGGACCGCGTCGAGGTCGTGTGAGGCCTGGTCGGCGGTGAAGTACGCGCCCCGGGGACCCACGCTCTTGGCGCAGGCGGCGACGGTAGCCGGCTTGAAGGGGTCGGCTCCCGGACACAGCAGCGGCGAGGACTGCCCCATCCCGCGCGGATCCATGACCAGGAGGTTTTTCCGGTCAAGGACAGGTCCGAGAACCTGCTGAATCTCGGGTGTCGCCGGCAGAGCCGGTTGCGGCCCGCCGCGGTTGGCCGCCACCGTGCCGTCGGCGTCCTTGGCCGGGATGAAGGTGAAGGCTACGGAGATGCGTTCGGAGGAGGGGTTCTCCCAATCGAGGGGGACCTCGATGGTGCCGTCGCAGCGCGTGGTCGCGGTCGCGCACTCATGCAGTCCGGTCGGCGGGGTCGGTGCGCCGGGCAACAAGGCCGCGGCCAGCACGAGTACTGAGGTTTTTGCGATCATGCCCACAGTTTCGTTGCTCGCGCTCCGGGTTTCTTCAGCCTCTTGGAGGATTCGCTCTGGGAGCTTGTTCCTAGAGCCGGCTGCGACCGTGAGCTGATCTCGGCGCAACACTCCTGGTGACGATGCCGCTGAGGACGGCACGGAACTCTGGCATCGGGTCACGAACCGACGCGCTGGTCAGGGGCGGCAAATGCCGAAATCGGCGACGTAGGTGCCTGCCTCGCCGGTCACCCCCGGCACTCCCGATCCGGGCACGCCGGCGGTGCCGGCCGCGCTGACAGGGCTGTCGCGCGGTGAACGCGACGTGGTGCTGCTCATCGCTTACGGTGCTCGCCGCGGCGGCCGACAGGCTGGCCGCCCGGCCCTCAGGCACCGGGGTGTGGTGGCGGCGCGAGATGGTGCACGTGACGCGGACGAAGACCGCGACCCACCCCGTCGAGAAGCGAGTCAGGGACGTGCTGTGGGCGAGCCCGGAACACGGGTTTCGGACACAGCGCGGACTCGTCTCCGCCAAGCCGCTCACGCCCGCTGACGAGCAAGCGTGCTAGGACGCGGGCTCGCCCGACCTGTGCGACGGCTGCCAGTCACGACGGCAAGCAGACCCCGGAGACGTGGCTGTGGGGGCGAGCGAATGGCTCCTCCACCGAAGGAGTCGACTTTCTCCTGACACGGCATTGTCCCGGGCGTCATGGCGGCAAACCGCTATACGGAGGCGAATGGTGGAGGTCTTTGGCGGGCCCTCAAGGCAATCGGACGATGAGTACGGCCCACTTGGCTCCGGGCGGGGCATGGACTGTGACCTGATGATTTTTCAGCGGCTTGCGCGGATAATTGTCGACCGTCACCGTAGTGTAGCCATCGATACATTTGCGGAGGAAATTCAGCCCACTAGTGGTGATGACCTTCAACTTTCCCTCGAAGCCGACGCAGTCCACCGCCACCACGTAACCGTTGCTGAACCTTGCTTCTGCGGTCCAGCTGCTCCGCTCTGCCTTCTCATCGGCGTACGAAAGCACCACCTTCCCTTTGACTCTTTCTTTCAAGTCGGCGAGAGGTCGCATTTTCAACGGAGTTGTGGTGGAGGTGCGTAACGGACGAAGTGGTTCTGTCGTGGAAGGCGCCGCTTCGCGATCCCCCTGGACGGGTGCCGTACAGCCCGAAAGAAGCATCACCATCAAGGCGCCGGCAAGTCTGTGCATTCCTGACCTCATCTCGGCAATTCATCCGCTGGCCAGGGGACACGCTACGCGATCTTGGTATGCCAGGCCTGCGTTCGCTCCTTCCGTGCCGCCGTTGTGGAAGGCAGCGCTGATGGCCTCGCCCGCCGGTAATCGCAAGACCGATCGTTCTCTCAGCGTGGCTGTGTACGGGGCATGAGGTCGCGGGCCACGTACGCGATGAGGATGAGCAGGATGAGGTCGGCCGCGAGCGGGGCGGACATGCCAGTGACCATGTAGAGCCCGGCGCCCAGGAGGGCGCCGGCGAACATGGCGGTGACCGCGCAGGCCCGGCGCCGCCACGCGTGCTCGGGCGCCTGCGAGACCAGCCGGGTGACGATGCTCGTGACGACCGTGATGTTGACCAGGTCGGGCACCGCCATGCGGAGCGCGACGGCGTTCTGCATGCCCATGCCGTAGCCGAGCAGCACGATGAGCGCCACCGTCGAGGCCGTGCCCTGCTCGTCGGTCAGCAGGACCACGCCGAGCGCCGCCGCCACCAGGACCGCGTGCGTGACCGTGAGGTGGAACAGCCGGCGGCGCGGTTCCTCGATCTTCCTGGACACGCGCCCCTCGCTCCACGCCCCGGCGGCGAACGCGGCCAGGGCCAGCAGGTGCGCCCACAGCTGGTGCCGGGGCTGGCCGAGGACCGAGAAGCCGGCGAAGACCACGTTGCCGGTCATGTTGGCGACGAAGACGTGGTTCAGGCCGAGGAAGGTGACGGCGTCGATGAGCCCGGACGAGACCATCAGCATGACGAGCAACGCCGGCAAGGGGCCGTGCTCGTTCGTGCCGTGGGGAAACAGCGCATCGGAGAACCAGTGCGCCGGCCTGTTCACGGACGACCTCCCAGACGATGCCCCCGATGTCCCTCGATGCCGAGTACACGTACCCGGACGGGCGGGCAATCATCCTGCGAGGTCAGGCAGCGTGTCAGCGCTCGCGCTACGGTGTGCGGGCGAGGATGCTGCGGGCCGTTTCGAGTTGCCGGTCCTTGCTCGCCTTCAGCGCCCGGAACTGGTCGGCGTGATCGCGGACGACGTCGTTCTGGAGGCGTTCTTCCGCTTCGGCCCAGACGGGGACCAGGCCGGTCTTCTCCTTGCACCGCACGTCGGCCACGGCCACGCGGATCTCCTCGGGCGACGGCGTGGCGGCGCGCAGCCATCGCTCGTCGGTGATCGCCTGAAGAGGGTCCGCGTACGTGATGCCGGCCGCCTTCATGCAGGTGCTCCAGGAGCGGAAGACGCGCAGCACGTCCTCGTCGCGCTGGGAGGCGTCGAAGGTCTGGTCGATGAGCCTGTTGAAGAGGGAGGCGTCGACGTCCGGGGCGGCGTGGAGCCGAGTCCTGCTCGCCCTCGCCTTGCAGCCGGCCTCGTCGCCGTCCGGGCTGTCGCCGTACGCGGCACGCCGCTCCATGGGCGACAGCTTCTCCGTCCGGAGATCCCATCGCGCCCTGCGGGCCGCCACCGAGGGCATCTCGGCGGGGACGTGATAGCCGAACAGCCGGGCCATCTCCGGTTCGATGACGCCGTACCGGCGCCGGTGCGGGGGTTCGACGTCCTCCTGCCGGACCCTGGGCAGGGGTTCCCACGTCATGCCCTGCTCGCGCATGCAGTCGCCGATGAGCACGTCCTCGGCGTCCTCGATGATCGTCATCTCGGCCGGGGAGAAGTTGTAGACGTCGAAGGGGACGCTGAGCCGGCGTGCCTCCGCTCCCGGCGGCGGGACCGCCTGCTGGGGAGGCGCGTACGTCGTCGCCGCCGAACATCCGGCGGCGACGACGCATCCCAGCACGACGCCCGTCAGCCGGACGGACACTGCCGGCTGCGACGCCATGACGGGCAGGGCCGTCCCGAGAACGAGATCACAGGACCGAGCTCGTCTTGTTGTCCCAGCCGTTGTTGGTGAAGTCCTTGTCCTCGCTCTCGGGCTTGGCCGTGTAGCCCCGGGTGCCGGCGCAGTTGGGCTTGTCGAACAGCCAGGCGGTCTTGCCGGTGTTGTTCACCATCGAGCTGGCCATGTTGCTGAACTTCCCGGTCTGCGTCCAGCACTGACCCGTGATCGGGAACTGGACCATGTACCCGCTCTTGAAGTTGTCGTGCTCGTACAGGCAGAACTTGTTGGGGGCGCACGCGAGGTTGTCGACCGCATGAGCGCTCGTGCCGAGGCTCATCACGCAGGTGATGCTGACCAGGACCGCGCCTGTCGCCTTCATGAGCTTGTGCTTCACCTGTTCGTCCCTTCGATTGAGCGGATGCCTCGCGCCAGTACGCGCTTCAGACACGTCCCGCTTACTGGGAGAAAACCTAGCGATTGATCGTTTACCGGCACAAGATCTTCAAGCGAAGATGATCAATCGGACCCGCCCGCGATCACACGGGGACCATCGGGGCCTGAACGGGCAGGTCAGCCGGGGTTGGCGGCGGCTTGACGGCTCAGGAAGGCGGCCAGGAAGGGGTTGACCGGCTTGGAGTCCGTGAGCCGCACCCGTAGACCAGCACCGCGATGGTTGTAGGGCACAACTACTTGGTTGTATCGTCGAACCATGGCGGATGAGCGTGACCTCCAGGAGGCGGTGGCCCGGTTCGTGCGGGCGTTCGGGCTGCACCAGCCGGACCAGACCCCGTGCGGGCAGCCCGTCCCCGTGTCGGAGGCGCACGCGCTGGGCGAGCTGGCCAGGGACGGCGCCCTGCGTCAGAGCGAGCTGGCGCACCGGCTCAAGCTGGAGAAGAGCACCACGAGCCGGCTGGTCACCCAGCTCATCAACCGCGGCTGGGCCGAGCGCATCCCCGCACCGGGTGACGGGCGCGGGCGGCTGGTCCGGCTCACCGGCCGGGGAGCCCAGGCGGCGGCCCGGCTGGCCGAGGCCAGGGCTCAGCGGTTCTCCGCCGTCCTTGACCGCGTCCCCGAAGCCGAACGCGCCGACGTCCTGCGCGCCCTGACCATCCTCACGGAGGCCATCGATGACACTTAGAGACCGCCGCGTCCAGGCGCTCATCGCGGCACTGGCGCTCGTCGCCGCGGCCGCGACGGCGTACGCGCTCATCATCCGCCACGACGAGCGGGCCCTGGCCGACCGGCAGGCCGAGATCGCGGCCAAGAGCGGGCAGGTGATGCCGTTCGATCTGGAGCGCACCACCCACCGCTTCGCCAAGGCGGCCACCGGCGGCGTGCAGACGGTCACCTCCGACGACCCCGGCGACGCCGAACAGGTCAGGTTGATCCGCGAGCACCTCACCGCCGAGGCGGCCGGCTTCGGCAAGGGCGACTACGGCGACCCCGCCTCTATCCACGGCGGCGAGATGCCGGGCCTGCGCGAGCTCGAACAGGGCCACAGACGCATCGCCATCCGCTACGCCGAGCTGCCCGACGGCGCCCGGATCACCTACACCACGACCGACGCGTCACTGATCGCCGCGTTGCACGCCTGGTTCGACGCGCAGGTGACCGACCACGGCCGGCACGCGGAACACGGCTGACACCTTCACTGTTCCCGCCCGCATACCCAACGGGGGCAGGGTTGGAAAGCCGACCTCACCAGGAACATCACCGTGATGTCCGTTCGCCGTGCCACCCCTGACGACGCGACCACCGTGCACGGCCTCATGCGAGGTCTCGCCCACCACCAGCATCAGAGATCGGCGTAGTGATCACAGGACCGTGCCCCGCCCGCCTGACGGGCCGGTCGGCACCACCGCGGCGGCACCGAGGTCGGCGTCAACGATGCCGGTGCGGCTCGTACCGGCTGCTCAGGCGGGCGGGACGTTCTCGTACGGGGCACGAAAAGGGCGCAGTGCGACAAGCCGAATTAAAAGAGGGGACTTTCGCCGACACAAGGGTGAAATCGTTTGCGACTTTGGTAACGGTTCGATAACTTACGCCGGATCTCACGCGTTAATACGCCGATGCCATCTCGTCACGCGAGAGAGGCCTTCCCGGCCGGACATCCCCGTGTTACAACTCCGTTGAATTGATCTCGGAGGCCCAACAAAAAGGGGCTTGGAGACGGCACCCTCCAGCCTTGGCACCACCTGCTCCACCGAAGTGGCAACAGCGCGGCGGCGCGCGCCTTGCCTGACGTCCCCATGGTCAGGAAGGTTCTCCATGTCACCACGTCATCGCACGTGGGCCAGGCTGCTCCGTGCAGTCCTGCCGTTACGCCCGTTACCCAGGCGCCGGACCACGACGATCACCGCCTTATCCCTCCTCATCGCCCTCCTCCCGGCGCCGGTGAGCGCCATGACCGCCACGACCGCCACCGCCACCACCGCGACCGCCGCGACCGCCACGGCGCACCACGCCTTCAAGGTCCTGATCTTCTCCAAGACGACCGGCTTCCGGCACGACGCGATCCCCGAGGGCATCGCGGCCATCCAGCAGCTCGGTCAGGACAACGACTTCGCGGTCGACACCACCGAGGACAGCACCGCGTTCACGGACCAGAACCTCGCGCAGTACCAGGCCGTGATCTTCCTGTCCACGACCGGTGACCCGCTGACCACACAGGACCAGAAGGACGCCTTCCAGCGCTACATCAGGAACGGCGGCGGCTTCGTCGGCGTGCACGCCGCCGCCGACAGCGGTTACAGCTGGGAGTGGTACGGCGACCTGGTCGGGGCGTACTTCAAGAGCCACCCGGCGATCCAGCAGGCCACGGTCAAGGTCGAGGACCCGGCGCATCCGTCCACGAAGGACCTGCCGGTGACGTGGAGCCGTACCGACGAGTGGTACGACTACCAGGCGAACCCGCGCAACGAGGTCCACGTGCTGGCGTCGATGGACGAGACGTCCTACAGCGGCGCCACGATGGGCGCCGACCACCCGATCACCTGGTGCCACGACTTCGACGGCGGCCGCTCCTGGTACACCGGGCTCGGCCACATGAAGGAGAACTACAGCGAGCCGAACTTCCTCAAGCTGCTGCTCGGCGGCATCCAGACGGCCGCGGGCGCGATCAGGGCCGACTGCTCGGCCTCGCAGAGCTCCAGCTTCGAGAAGGTCACCCTGGACGACGACACCTCCAACCCGATGATGGTGGACGTCGCCGAGGACGGCCGCGTCTTCTACATCGACCGCCTCGGCGACGTCAGGATCATCAAGCCGTCCGGCGGCACCGTGACCGCCGCGCAGCTCGACGTCTTCACCGCCAACGAGAGCGGCCTGCTCGGCCTGGCGCTCGACCCGGGCTTCGCCACCAACAACTGGGTGTACCTGTACTACTCACCCGCCGGGGAGAACGTCGACCGGCTGAGCAGGTTCACCGTCACCGGCGACACCCTGGACCTGGACAGCGAGAAGACGATCCTCGACGTCCCCGTCCAGCGGGCCGAGTGCTGCCACCACGGCGGGGGCATGGTGATCGACCCGAAGAGCGGCGACCTCTGGCTCGCCACCGGCGACAACACCAACCCGTTCGCCTCCGACGGCTACACGCCGATCGACGAGCGCTCAGGCCGCTCCGCCTGGGACGCCCAGCGCACCGCGGGCAACACCAACAGCCTGAGCGGCAAGCTGCTGCGCATCCACCCCGAGGACGACGGCACGTACACGATCCCGGACGGCAACCTGTTCCCGCCGGGGACGGAGAAGACGAAGCCGGAGATCTACGGCATGGGGCTGCGCAACCCGTTCCGCATGGGCCTCGACCCGAAGACCGGGCACATCATGCTCGGCGAGTACGGCCCCGACGCCTCCTCCGCCAGCGCGGCGCGCGGCCCGCAGAACACCGTCGAGTGGAACATCGTCTCCGAGCCGGGCAACTACGGCTGGCCGTACTGCGTCGGCGACAACACCCCGTACGTCGACTTCGACTTCGCCACCCGGCAGTCGGGGGCGGCCTTCAACTGCGCGGCGCCGGTCAACGACTCGCCGAACAACGACGGCCTGACCAGCCTGCCGCCGATCGTCCCCGCGACGGTCTGGTACCACTACGCGGCCGACCCGCAGCACTTCCCCGAGCTGAACGGCGGCGCGCCCATGGGCGGGCCGGTCTACCGCGACGACCCCGAGCTGGACTCGGACGTCAAGTGGCCGGCGTACTGGGACGGCAAGGCGATCTTCGGTGAGTGGAACAACGACACGGTGTGGTCGTTCCAGCTCGACGAGGACGGCACCGAGCTCGTCGAGATGAACAAGATCCTCACCGGCTTGTCGTTCAAGAAGCCCATGGACATGAAGTTCGGCCCCGACGGCGCGCTCTACATGGTCGAGTGGGGCTCCGGCTTCGGCGGCGACAACGCCGACTCCGGCATCTACCGCGTCGAGTACACCAAGGGGACCCGCCCGCTGATCGCCCGCGCCACGGCGGACAAGACGGACGGGCCGCTGCCGCTGACCGTCACGTTCTCCAGCGAGGGCAGCAGGGACCCGGACGGCAAGCCGCTCACCTACGCCTGGGACCTCGACGGCGACGGCGACACCGACTCCACCGACCCGGGCCCGTCCTTCACCTACGAGGAGGGCGGCGACTACAACGCCGTCCTGACCGTCACGAACCCCGACGGCAGGACCGCCACCGCGAGCGTGACGATCGCCGCGGGCAACACCCGTCCCACCGTCACCGTGGACGTGCCGCCGAACGGCGCGTTCTTCGAGTTCGGCGACCAGGTGCGGTTCGAGGTCACCGTGACCGATGCCGAGGACGGCACGATCGACTGTGACCGGGTGCGGATCCAGGCGATCCTCGGCCACGACAGCCACGGCCACCCGCTCGACCAGCAGCAGGGCTGCGAAGGCGTGCTGCAGACCCAGCAGGCCGGGCACGGCGAGTACGAGGACCTGTTCTACGTCATCGAGGCCAGTTACGCCGACGACGGCGCCAACGGCGCCTCTTCCCTGACCGGGCGCGGCGAGGTCATGCTGGCGCCCAAGCGCAAGCAGGCTGAGCACTTCACCCGGACCGGCCGGGTGACCGGCGGCACCGGCACCGACACCCCGGGCGTCGCGGTGGAGACGACCTCCGATCCGCAGGGCGGCAACGAGCACGTCGCGTCCATCCAGGACGGCGACTGGTGGTCGTTCGACCCGGCGAACCTGTCGAACCTGACCGCGATCCGGCTGCGCGCCGCCTCCGGCGGCCCCGGCGGGACGGTGCAGGTCCGGATGGGCGATCCGGAGACCGGTACGCTGATCGGCTCGGCCGAGGTGGCGCCCACCGGCGGCTGGCAGACGTTCACCGACGTCACGATCGACCTGGCGGAGCCGCCGACGCAGAGCGGGCCGCTCTACTTCGTCGTGCGCAAGCCGGCGGAGGCCGCCGACGACGCGTACCTGCTCAACGTCAACTGGGTCGACTTCGTCGGCAAGGGCGCGACGCACAACCAGCACCCGGTGGTGACCGCGACGGCCACCCCGGAGACGGGCGTCGCCCCGCTGGAGGTCGCCTTCAAGGCGACGGCCACCGACCCCGAGGGCGACCCGATCACCTACAAGTGGAACTTCGGCGTGGACGGCGCTCCCGAGCCCACCACCGCCGAGGCGAGCCACACCTACACCGTGCCGGGCACCTACACCGCCGTGGTGACCGCGACCGACGACAAGGGCGCGTCGGCCACCGCGCAGGTGCCGGTCAGGGTGACCGCGCCACCGACGGTGTGCTTCACCGGCCGATCCGACGACTTCCTCGGCGACCAGCTCGACCGTGACCGCTGGACCGTCGTCAGGGAGAACCAGGACCTCAAGGTCGAGGACGGCAAGCTGGTGATCCCGACCTCGACCACCGACATCTACAGCACGGGCGGGAACACGCCGAACATCGTCCTGCAGCCGGCCCCGACGGGCGCCTGGACGGCCACGGCCAAGCTGACGCTGGACGCGCGGGACGCGTACCAGCAGGCGGGCCTGGTCATCTACGGCGACGACGACAACTACGCCAAGATGGTGCTGCAGGCCCGCTCGACCTCGGGTCCCGACCACGCCAGCCGCATCTTCCAGTTCATCAGGGAGGAGAACGCCGCCCCGAACGAGGTGGCCGAGAGCAACACGGCCGCGCTCGGGGACGCCTACCCCGACACGGTGTACGTGCGGTTCGTCAGCGACGGCAGCAGCATCACCGCCCACTACTCCGCCGACGGCACCACGTTCACCGCGATGCCGCAGACCAAGTCGCTCGCCGGGATCACCAACCCGAAGATCGGCCTGATCTCGCTCGCCGGGGCGAACCATCCGGTGGTGGACGCCGCCTTCGACTGGTTCCACCTCATCCCCGACGACACGGCGACCGCGCCCGCCCCGGACGACGAGTTCGACGGCACCGCGCTGGACGCCTGCCGCTGGAGCGAGATCGTCCGCCCCGACCCCGCCGCGCTGCGGGTGCGTGACGGCAAGCTGGAGCTCGACACCACGACGGGCGACATCTACGGCACCACCAACAGCGACCCGAAGAACCTCATCCTGCAACCGGCCCCGGACGGCGACTGGACGCTGGAGACCAAGCTGGACGCCTCGGCGCTCAACGAGCAGTACCAGCAGGGCGGGCTCATGGTGTACGCCGGTGACGACGACTACGTGAAGCTCGACTTCCTCACCACCAACGCCCCAGGGGCCACGGTGGCGCGGGCCATCGAGCTGCGCAGCGAGGTCGGCGGCACCGTGCAGAGCCCGCAACCGCAGGCCAGTAACCTCACCGGCGGTGAATGGCACCTGCGGCTGGTCAAGGAGGGCAGCACCTTCACCGGCTCGTACTCCGCCGACGGCGAGACGTGGACGGCGCTGTCCGCCCCGGTGGAGAACAGCGCGCTGGCCTCCGGCGACGTGAAGGTCGGTGTCTTCACCATCGGCACCAACCAGACGGCCTCCAAGACGGTCACGTTCGACCACTTCCGCCTCACCGAGGCGGCGCAGGTCGAGCTGGTGGTCTCCGCCGCGTCCCGCTGCATCGGCGCGTCGGCGTACGTGGCGGTCACCGCCGTCAACCGCTCCGCCGCATCGGCCTCGGTGACGCTGACCACGCCGTTCGGTACGAAGACCGTGGCCGGCGTGACGCCGGGCAAGCAGGCGTACCAGTCCTTCAACAGCCGGGCCGGGCAGATCGAGGCCGGCACGGTGACCGTGGAGGGCACGGCGACGATCGGCGGCCGGGAGGTCACCTCGTCGTACGACGCCGCGTACCCGGCGCTCGACTGCTCATGAGAGACGGAGGGATCACATGATCACCACCAGGATTCCGCGGCTGCTCGCCGCCGCGGTGATCGGCGCCGCCCTCACCGGCGTCGCCGTGACCGGTCCCGCCGTGGCGCAGGACGACCCCGAGGACGGCATCGACGTGTCGGTGACGATCGAGCCGCGCACCACTCCAGGCGCGGTGTCCATGACCGTCGCCGACAACACGGGCGTGGCCCTGCAGGAGAACGGCTCCGACGCCGCCGCCCGGCAGTTCGTCGGCACCCTGCCGACGGTCACGGTGACCGACACCCGCGACCCCGCGCAGATTCCCGCCGGTGACTTCTGGGCGGTCGTGGGTCAGGCCGGGGAGTTCGTCTCGGCGGACGGCTCCGCGCCGCCCATCGGCCCGCAGTACCTGGGCTGGCGGCCGCAGTTGCTGAGCGACTCCCCCACCGGCGCGGTCGCGGCCGGTGAGCCCGTCTCCAGCGTCATCTCCGACGGCTCGGGAGCGCCCACGGTCGGCCTGCAGGGCCAGGAGCTGCTGGTCTCGACGGCGAACTCCGCCGACGAGATCGGCACCTGGCAGGTCAACGCCGACCTGGCGCTGCGCACGCCCGCCGACGTCGCCGCCGGTGAGTACCGCACGACGCTGACACTCTCCCTGTTCAACCAGTCCTGACACGTGGCCGGCCGTCCGGGGCCTCAGGGTCCCGGACGGCCCCTGACGAGACCGGAGACATGCCTGTTGACCCTGTTGATCACAAGCCGTAGGCGGCGCACCCTCGCCGCGCTGGCCGCCTTGTCGGCCGCCGTCCTGATGGGACCGGCGGCCGTCCTGGTGGGGCCGGCGGCCGTCCTGGTGGGGCCGGCGGCCCACGCCGACGTCACCTGGTCGGTCGTACCGGCGAACACCGACGTCACCTGGTCGGTCGTACCGGCGAACACCGGCGGCCCCGACGGCCGCACCGCCATCGACCTCGAACTCGCCGGCGGCCAGCAGGTGGTCGAGCATGTGGCGGTCATCAACCGCTCAACGGAGCCGGTCGTGTTCGGCATCGACGCGGGCGACGGCTACCTGACCTCGAAGGGCTACTTCGACATGCGGCCGTCCGGGGTCGAGCCGGTCGACGGCGGCTCCTGGATCACGGTCCCCGAGACGGTCACCGTCGCCGCCGGCGCCACCTCGGTCGTCCCGGTGACGGTGTCAGTCCCCAGGAACGCGACGCCAGGCGACCACCCGGCCGGCGTGACCGCATCCCTGGAGACGGTCTCCGGCCAGGTACGCGTCCAGAACCGGGTGGGCGTCCGCCTGAACATCCGCGTCACCGGCGCCTACGTGGCCAAGCTGGCCGTGACCGACGTAAGAGCGGAGTACACAGGTTCCTGGAACCCCTTCACCGCGGGAACGGTCGAGGTGACCTACACCGTCGCCAACACCGGCAACGTCCGCGCGGTCACCGGCAACCAGGTCCTGACCTCCACCTTGTTCACCGAGAACACCTGGACCGACCCATCAACAGCCAGGGCCAGGGAACTGATGCCAGGCGGCCGCCGCACCTTCACCGCCCACCTGCCCGGCACCTGGCCACTGGGCCCGATCGGCACGACGATCGTGGCACTCCCCTCCCCCGCGACCGGCCCCCTCCCAGGCGTCGCCACCGAGCAGGCGGCGGCCACCACAAGGGTGTGGGCGCTGCCCTGGCCACAACTCACCCTGGCCGCCCTGCTCACCCTCGCGGTCGTCGCCCTCCGCCTGAACGCCGCCCGCCGCCGCAAGCGCCTGGAAAAACTGATCGCAGTCGCCCAGCAGGCGTGATCCCGGCACAGGCGCCTGCCCGCCCGCCCTGACGAGTCAGCCGACGCGCAGGTCCATGAGGTCAGGGTTGTACTTCGCCAGGAGGTAGAAGGGTCTGGCAGCGGCGATCAGGGTGTCTCGGGAGGGAATCCCTCGGTCCAGGGCCTGCAGTTCCAGGGTGTCGGGGTCGGCGCCCCAGCGTTCGCTGATCAGGTCAAGGATGCGGTCCGTTGACAACGTGTGGATGTCGAAGGTGGACTGCGTCCGCTGGGCGTGCTGGTTCACCGTTCTTGCGGCGTGGACGAGGTTCGCCGCAGCCGACATGATCGGGCGGCCGCGCAAAGCGTCCAGGGCCGGGGCGTCGGCGGGGGCTCCGGGGGTCAGTTGGAAGCTGCGGGTCAGGAAGGTGGCGAGTTGTTCCTTCGAGGGCTGACTGCGTTCTGCGGGGGTCAGCCACAGGTCCAAGAAGTCCAGCTCGTCGGGCGTCTCGGGGATGATCGTGCGGTGGCGGGCGTGTGCCAGGGCGGCGTCCAGGGTCGGCTGCGGGGGCTGGTCGGTGCATTCCTGGACGATGTGGGTGTAGGCCAGGTTCCGGTAGAAGTCGGGGTAATCCTCGGCGAAGAGCTGGCACATCCGCAGGATGCTCAGCTCGGGGATCGGCCCGTCCCCGGTGTCGAGGTCTCGGGCGCCGAGCTGCCAGCGGTGCAGGTAGATGGACCGCGCCAGGGTGAACGAAGCGGGCGCGGGGTCAGGCCGGAACGTGCGGAGCTCTGCGATCAGCTCCAGGGCGTCGTCGCGTTTGAGGTTGACGGGGCGGGTCGTGCACACGTGCCGCAGCGCTTCGAGCTTCTCGGCTCCAAGAGCGCGGGCCAGCTCGATGAGGGCGGGGTACGAGCGCAGCCGGTACGGGCGGCGGGCCAGCTCGGCGGCGAGATCCGCGGCGGTGGGTTCGCCGAGGATGCCTTCCCGTACGCACAACCGCAGGGTCGCGCGGATGTTGACGAGGGCCTCGGTGATGGGCCGGTAGCCGTCCTCCGGCGGGCCGTGCAGGAGCGCCACCTCGTCGTCGGCGGTCAGCCGGCCGTCGCGGTAGTCGCGGTAGACACGCCCGACGCCGCGCATGCCGAACGTGTCGAGCTCGGCCGCCCGCAGGGCGCCCATGCTGGCGGCGCCGACGACGGTGACGCCGGACTCGATGAGGGCGAGGATCTCCTTGTGCCGGACGGCACGGGTCTGACGGAAGTAGCCGTCGATGATGCCGACGACGTCGCCCTGCTTGGGCGCGAGCTTCAGCAGGTCTCCCGCACCCACCGGCGGCAGCACGGTGACGTCGTCCGCGGCGAGCAGGCCGGCGGCGTCCGGCAGGCTGGGGCCGGCGAAGAGGTACGTGGTCATCACAGGAACGCCGATCGGCGGAGCAGCCCGGGGCAGACCACGCGGACGACGGGGACGCCCAGGTCGGGCCTGGTGTGGTCGGCGACCAGCGGGGGCCGCCCGGCCAGGGCCACCACGCGGCCGACCGTGGTGCGCAGGTCGTCCGCTAGGGTCTCGTTGCGTACGGAGGGGATCTCGTCGTAGCCGAGCCGCCCGGCGTCCGACGGCGGCGTCAGATCGGCGGGGACGTCGGTGACGGCGCGCCGGTAGGCGCTCGAGGTGAGGTCGTCCCTGGCGCCGGCGATCTGGGTGACGCGTGACTGCGCGGCCTCGGTCAGGGCGCGGCACAGGGCGACGTCACGGTCGAGGTGGGTGCCCGCGCCGGCGAACAGCACGGGGAACTCCTCGCTCCTGATGGTGGCCAGGAAGCAGGCCAGGCCGGTGGGCGACGGGGGCACCTCCACCTGGACGTCGATGCCGGCCGCGGCCATCAGCTCCAGCAGTTCCCCGGCGGGGCCGTCGACGGTGGCCAGGTTCAGGAGCGGTGACGGCGGGCCGGTTTCGGCGCGGGCCAGGCTGTCGCGTTCGATGACCTCGTAGAGGCCGTGCAGCGCCGCTTCCTCGAAGGTGTTGCCGCCGGCCAGCCCGTTGCTGTTCTGGGCGAACAGCGGCGGCATCCAGGTGTCGCGGACGCGGCCGTCGAGCCGCAGCAGTTCGGTGGGCAGAAACGTGGGTGTTCCGTCGTCCATGCGGGTCGCCCTGGTCCACGCCAGCTCCAGCCCTGGCCGGAGGTGGTGGCGGGGTTCGAGGTGCAGGTCGTGGACGCGGTAGCCGCAGACGCGTTCCATGTCGGCGACGGTCGCGGTCACGTCGCCTGGGCCGAGGCGTTCGGCGTGCCAGGACTCGATCGACTCCATGGCGGCCGAAACGCGGGCGTGGTCGTGGGTGAGGCCCTTGCCCTGGCTCACGGACACCGCGCGGGAGTTGGGGCGTACGGCCTGCCACACCGGGATGCCGATCTCGTCGAGCCAGGTGACGTCGGCGAGCCGGGTGATGCCGACGATCGGGAAGAGCGGCTGGATGCGCCGCAGCGTTTCGGCGGGGGCCAGCACGCGGTGGGTGCCGGACAGACACGCCTTGCGGGTGTCGCCGGGGGCGGGAACGGGGTGGGTGATCACGCCGTCCCCGCCGGTGGTGAGCCGGGTCAATCCGAACCGTCACGCACCGTGGACGTCGGCGGGGTCGAGGTTGTCGTCGTCCTTCAGCCTGACGCTCCAGACGGTGTCCTTCATGGACGTCTGGAGCACGCTGTCGAGGTCACCACGGAGCTGGACCGCGGTGGGGAAGTTGAGTGTCATCCGAAGCCTTCCGGTACCACACTGGTGATCAAGTGCCGAGTGTAGTCAGGAGGGATCATCCTGAGAAGGTGTGGCGGCGACGAGGATCATCTGCCGGTCGTCGCCGTGCTCGAAGAGGCGCACGCGGAAGCCGCAGCGGGTGAGCTGGTCTCGCACCGCCGCGCCGTCGTGGTAGAGGTAGCGCCAGATGAGCACGCGGTCGCCCGGCTCGAACGACGCCGTCCGCGCGCCGAAGGCCACGGTGACCGGCTCGGCGAACCGCACCCGGACGAAGACCTCGCTGCGGACGGGGCCGAAGCCGGTCTCGGTGACGTACCAGGAGCGGTCGATGCCGAGCAGGTCCAGCCCCATCAGCTGCTGCGGCTTGTACGGGCCGCCGACGCTGACCTTGTCCATGAACGGCGGCCGGTCCACGCCGGTGTCGACGCGCAGCGTCAGCAGCAGCACGTCCTGATCGTTCATGGCGGCGCGTACGTGCCGCAGGAGCCGGTCGGGATCGGGCACGTTGTACGCGGTCCCGCCGGCCAGGACCACGAGCCGGACCGCCTCATCGGGCTCATCGGTCAGGACACGGGCGAGGTCGGGCCCGGCGAAGTCGCCCTGGCACAGCACGAAGCGTTGCGAGGGGAAGTCGGCGCGCAGGGCCTCCCCCGCCATTTCGAGGATCTCCCCGCTGATGTCGATCCCGCGGTAACCGGCCAGCCGGGACGCGTCCAGGAAGTGGCGGATGACCCCGCGCACGGGACGCGTCGTACCCGGTCCCAAGTCGACGATCCGCACCGGCGACGACGGCGGCGCGAGCGCGAGGAGCTGCCCGGCGTACCGCTCGGGCAGCGTCTCCATGCCGGACTGCGCCTCGCCCGCGCGCCACAGCTCGCCGCCGTCGCCGAGATAGGTCAGCTCGTACGGGAACTCGCCCCGCTCTTCGATCGCGTCGGCGATCGCGTTGCTCTGTGCCGCCGGGTAAGTCCGGTGGAAGTCCTCACCCGGCGACACCACATGTTGTTCCACACCCATGACGCCCGACCGTACCGGGCCCGGGTCAGGAGACGGTGATCGTGCCGTTCGAGTCGCGGGCGCACGTGACGCTCGCGCGCGGCCCCGCGGCGACGGCGCCGCTCAGGCACTGGCCGAGGACCGTGTGGCCGGCGGCGCTGGGGTGCCATGACTCCTGGCAGGTCTGGAAGTAGGTGACGCAGGTGTTCGCCGCCCGCTGGATGCGGATCTTGTCCCACCCGGACAGGCTGGTGACGGGCGTACCGGTCGGCCCGTCCTGGACGCGGACCGGCGTCGCGAGCGCGCCGGACGGGCTGCCGGAGTTCTCGCAGAGGCGAGCCCCGTCGAAGGCGCGCTGGACGTCCAGGACGCGCACGTCGGCCGCCGGGCGTTCGGCCGCCAGCGTGGCGTGCGCGTTCCTGACCAGGGTGCCGAGGTTCTCGGAGAACACGTGCCCCGGCCCGAGGCTGGCGCGGTGGATCGGGCAGCCGGCGGCGTAGCGCTCGGCGCCGAGCGCGCGGAACTTGTCGCGGGTGTCCTTGCGGCCGTCCTCCTCGTGGTACGGCGTGGCGAGCTCGGGCGGCAGCGGGTTGGTGTAGGTCTGCAGGATCACCTGGTGGACGCCGTCGGCGTCGACCTGGGCGAGGGTGTCGAGTATCTGCCGCAGGGCGGCGGTGGTCTCGGTGGTGGCGGCGGCGACCTCGGCGGCGGTGGCCAGGTCGGAGGCGGAGCAGGGCTGCTGCGGCACCTCGCCCTTCAGGTACGCCCAGAACTCCCACCAGCCGGTCCAGGCGTCGGCGATGAACCGGTTGGCGCATAACGTGGCGACGTCGCCGAAGGTGAACTGGCTGTTGTTGGAGCCGAGCCCGATGAGGACGACGTCGATGTCGTGCGTCTGGGCGACGGCGCGCAGCTGGTCGAGCTGGGCGGCGACGGTGCGGCCCTCGGGGCGGGCGCTGGCGGGTGCGGTGATGTCGGCGGGCTGGGCTCCGGAGCAGGCGAGGTTGACGCGTTGCTGGATGCCCGGCAGCGACGCCTTGAACAGCGAGGCGTTCGCCGACCGGTGGCAGAAGTAGGCGTTGCTGTTGGCCGCCGACCAGCCGGGGAAACCCTGCGTCGTGCCGGAGGAGTCGACGACGGGCTGGTAGTCCCCCGCGCCCTCGCCGCTGACGAAGCTGTCGCCGAGCGCGACGGCGGCGGTGGGGAGAGCCGCCTGCGCCGGTCCACTGTGCACGGCTTGGACGCCCGCCGCGCTCACGAAGAGCATGACGACCGCGGCGGCGCGCTGGAGGAACCTCATGACCACCCATTTCCTACTGAACCAGTACGAAATTCGTGGGTTGATCACAACATGCCGCACCGGGCGCGTCAAGATCAGCCGTCGTCGAGCGCCGTGTAGTCGACCTTGCCGTTGGGCAGGCGCGGCAGGGCGTCCACCCGCTGGAACACCGTCGGCACGGCCACCACCGGCAGCCGGTCCAGCAGGTGCGCGCGCAACGCCCGGCGGTCGATCCGCTCCTGGTCGGTGGCCAGGAAACCCTTGAGCCGCGCCGGGCCCCGCGTCACGCCGACCGCGGCCTCCCGTACGCCGGGGAAACCGGCCATGGCGTGCTCGATCTCCGCGCGCTCCACCCGCGCGCCGCTCAGCTTGAGCTGGTGGTCGGCGCGGCCGTGGAACAGCAGGGCCCCGTCGCCGCGCCGGGAGACCAGGTCACCGGTACGGTAGGCGTCCCCGACGCCCTCGGCCAGGCCGGGACCGGAGATCACCAGTTCGCCGACGCCGTCGTTGTTCTGCTCCGCGATGGACACCCGCGCGCCCTGGACGGGGTGGCCGATGGGCACCCGCGCAGAATGGGCGTCCTCGGGGACGCAGCGGTGGACCGTGCTCCAGACGGTGCACTCGGTGGGGCCGTACTCGTTGTAGAGGACCGCGCCGGGCAGCGCGGCGTAGTGCGCGCCGACCAGCGCGGGCGGGCAGGTCTCGCCGGCGACGATCACCGTGCCGAGCGATCCGAACGCGTCCGCCAGGCCGTTGCGGAGCGCGAGCCCGTACAGCGACGGCACCATGAGCAGGTGGGAGGGCCGGTGCTCGGCGGCGAAGCGCGCGGCGGCGGCCAGGTCGGAGGGGCGCTGGCTGGGGATGACCAGGGTGCCGCCACCGGCCAGCGTCCAGTAGATGCCGGCGACCGAGCTGTCGAACGAGATGGACGAGCACAGCAGGAACCCGGTGACCGGCGACGGGTAGTAGGCCAGCCGGGCGGAGGTGGACCAGGCAAGGGCCGCCCGGGAGATCGTGACGGGCTTGGGCGTGCCCGTCGAGCCGCTGGTGTAGCAGGTGTAGGCGAGCCGGGCCGGGCCGGCAGGGACCGCGTCGCCGGAGAGCGTGGTCATGTCGATGCGGCACGACGGCCCGTTCAGCGGGACGATCATGTCCGGCTCGATGAGGGCGATCCGCGCCCCGCACGCCTGGGCGACGTCCTGCTGCCGGCCGACGGGGAAGGCGGCGTCGATGGCGACGTACCGGCCGCCGGCCCGCAGGACGGCGAGCATCCCGATCACCGCCCACCGCGACAGGTGGGCGTGGATCACCACGGGCTCGTCGGGTTCAAGGCCCGCCTCCAGCAGCGCCCGCGCGAGCCCGGCGCTGCGCCGGTCCAGCTCCCGGTAGGACAGCCCGCCTTCGCGGTCGGCGATCGCGGTGGCCGGGCTGGTCAGGTGCGTTTCGATGAGCTCAAGCATCGGCCAGCCGCTCCAGTACGCGCAGGAACCCGGCGATCTTCTCCTCCACCCACTCCTGCCCGAACATCTCGGCCTCGCAGGAGACGATGCCGACCACCTCCTCGTCCACCCGCATCGACCACAGCAGGTGCAGCGGCATCACGGGCGCGGGCTGCCGCTCCTCGGGCACGGGCGTCAGCAGCAGCGCCGGTTCGTCCGAGGTGGGCGCGAACGGCGACTTCGGGATGAGCTGGAACACCGGGAACGTGCGCTCCACGACCTCCGCCGGATCGAAGATCAGCGCGGTGAGGTCCGGCGCCTCGGGCAGCACCCGCAGCAGCGGCACGTCGTGCCGGTAGGCCGCCCGGCACACCTCGTCGGCGCGGCGGCTCAGCTCGTCCAGGTCGCCGGGGTTCTCGGTGGTGATCCGCAGCCAGAGCAGGTTGAGCATGAAGCCGGCCGTGTACCACTCCGATGGCTTGCGCCCGGCGGTGATGATCGGCACGACGGCGTCATGGCGCCCGGCCCAGACCGACGCGGTGAACGCCGTGAGCAGCAGCGTGAACGGCGTCGTCCTGCGCCGCCGCGCCACCTCGGCGAGCCGCCGCCACAGCTCGTCGGGCACGGTGAAGCGGCACGTCCGCTGCTCGCCGCGCCTGCCGGGGGTCGGCACCGGCAGGGCGAGGTCCGCCACGCCGTCCAGCCGGTCCTTCCAGTACGGCAGCGCGTCCGTGATCGTCTTCTCCCATGAGGGCGAGAAGTCGTCGGCGGCGACCTCGGCGTACCCCAGGGCCTGCGAGCCCGGCGGCGGTCCGCCCCGCAGCCGGGCGGTGTAGGCGTCGGCCAGGTCGCGCGCCAGCAGCGTCAGCGACCAGGCGTCGGAGACGAGGTGGTGGGTGACGATCACCAGCAGGCTGGTGCCGTCCGCGCAGCGGCCGAGGTGCACCCACAGCAGCGGCGGCTCGTCCGGCGGGTACGCCGCGTTCGTCGCCATCGCGAGGAAGGCGTCCTCGTCGTCCGCGTCGTTCACGTCGTGCACCAGCAGCCGGCCCGGCACGCTGTCGTGCACGTGCGCCTTGATGCCCTGGCCGGCGTCGCGGACCACGGCCGTGCGCAGCGCGTCGTGCCGGGCCACGACGTCGTCCACGGCCCGGCGCAGCACGTCTTCGTCGATCTCGTGCGCGACCCGGTAGGCGGCGCGCACGATGAACGCCGGGTTGAGCACGCTGCCCGGCACGGCCAGCTCAAGCCCGAGCAGCAGCTGCTGGGCGTAGGTGAACGGGATCTCTGTCGTCATCTGCCTCTCCTGGGCACGCCCGTGATGATCAGCTTCTTGAAGCCGGTGAGGAAGGTCGATCGCACGCGGACCGGCTCCGCGGCGAGCGCGACGTCGGCGAAGGTCGCGAAGAGCGTCTGGAAGAACAGCCGCAGCGTGAGCCGGGCCAGGTGGGAGCCGATGCAGTAGTGGTGTCCGCTGCCGAAGGCGAGGTGGCGGTTCGGCGTACGGGCCGGGTCGAACGCGTCCGGGTCAGGGAAGATCTCGGGGTCCCTGTTGGCGGCGCCGATCCAGGCGACCACCGGCTCGCCCGCCGGGAGCGCCACGCCGGACAGGCGTACCGGGCGGGTGGTGTGCCGCATGAAGTGGCTGCCGGGCGACGCCCAGCGCAGCGCCTCCTCCACCCCGCCGCGCAGCAGATCGGGGCGGGCGGCCCAGGCGCGGTAGCCGCCGTCCCGGGCCAGCTCCGCGACGGTCGAGTTGACCACGTTCGGCAGGGTCACGCTCGCGCCGAGCAGCAGGCTGTAGCAGTTGGAGACCACCGTGCCGGGGCCTTCCGGCAGCATCAGGCTGATCAGGTCGTCGCCGGGGGTGCGGGCGCGCTCGCGTACCAGGTGCAGGAAGTACGCGAACAGCTCGCGGTGCGCCTGCCGCAGCGTCGTGGCCGCGTCACCGGCGACCTGGTAGTCGGGGTCGTCCTCGGCGCCGGCCGCCATGACCAGCGTGAGCAGGCGCGGCCGGTCGGCGTGCGGCAGGTCGAGCAGCGGCCCGACCAGCGCGAGCGGCAGCCCGCGCACGGCCTCGGCCACGTCGAAAGGCCGCCCGTCCAGGCCGGGGGCGAGCAGCTCGGTGATCGCCGCGACGATGGCGGGCTCGTAGGCGGCGGCCGAGCGCATGCCCATGAGCTTCTGCAGCGGGGCCCGCATCCGGTCGTGCGCGGGCGGGTCGGTGGCGGCGAGCTGCCGGCCGGCGGCCGGGTCGGGGCGGCCCAGCAGGTTGAGCAGGGTGCCGCGCTCGCTGGTGAAGCACGTGTGGTCGCGCAGGACGCGGTCCACGTCGGCGTACCGCGTGACCGACCAGAAGCCCCGCTCGTGCCGGTGCACCGGGTCGTTCTCGCGCAGCCACCGCCAGGCCGCGTACTGGCCGCCCGCCTCGAACAGGCCGGGGTCGGACAGGTCACGCATGGCCGATCACGGCGGCCAGCTCGGCGATGGTCGGCGACAGGAACAGCGCCCAGGCGGGCACCTCGAAGCCGAACTCGCGGTCGATCGCGAACTGCACGTCGGCCGCCAGCAGGGAGTCGCCGCCCAGCTCGAAGAAGTCGTCCTCGATGCCGACGGGCGCGACGCCCAGCTTGTCCTCCCACAGGGCGGCCAGCCGGCGTTCTGTGTCGGTGCGTGGCGGCTCGTACCGCGATTCGAGTTCGAGGTCGTCCCGTGAGGTGACAGTGGTCATGCCGGCTCCGTGATCAGGTTCCGTCGTCAGGTGAACGCGCAGGTCCCGGCCAGTGTGTCCGCGCCGGTGTCGAGTCCGCGTTGAGGATTCGTTGATCCCGGCGTGATGCCTTCACCGCGGGCATGCCTCACCGAGCGGGCCGGCAAGTTGAATCGCGCAAGTCTGTGATCACCCGCGTGAAAGGCTCCCCCTTTGTCTCTGCGTGGCAAGCTGTCCGCCGTCCTGGCGGCGTGCGTCGTGACCATCCCGCTGCCGGCGGTGGCGGCGCAGCCCGCCCTCGCCACCGGCGATGCCGCGTTCGGGGTCCACTGCGGC
Source organism: Nonomuraea sp. NPDC049421 (assembly GCF_040677005.1). Taxonomy (NCBI): domain Bacteria; kingdom Bacillati; phylum Actinomycetota; class Actinomycetes; order Streptosporangiales; family Streptosporangiaceae; genus Nonomuraea; species Nonomuraea sp. NPDC049421. The sequence continues at coordinate 87,179 of NZ_JBFAQA010000020.1, read as the reverse complement.
TGACGAAAGCCGCCGGTCACCGCCACCGGGGCGGCGGCGTGCTCGCCCGCTGCCCCGGCCATCGTGGGAAAGGCCGCAGGGCTCGCGCCGAGCCCTGCGGCCTTTCGTCATCTCAATCGGCCGTCATCAGCCCGCGCCGGTACGCACGGACGAGGCGCCGCCGATCTTGTCGATCCTCTTGATCGCGCGGGCGCTGAGCCTGAGCCGGTCGAACCGGTCCTCTGCTGCCACCCAGTAGCGGCGCTGCTGGATGTCGGGGTCGGGACGCACCTCGTTTCTCGCCACAGCAGTTCCTTTCGGCGTGCGGTACTGTGCAGCATAACGATAATGATTTTCATTCTGCCACTGGGAGGCATGGTGTCAACCCCCGTCGTCCTCGTCGCCGGCCTGCATGACACGGCCCGCACCGCCGCCGTCGACGAGCTGCTGGCCCGGCATCCGGGCTCCGTCGCCGTCCACCACGATCTGGGCGGCGTCGTCCACGGCCGCGTACGACGCACCGTCCGCGACGGCGTCCGCGTGCTGGACACGACCGACGTGCGTCTCGCCCATGGCTGCGTCACCTGCACCGTCCGCGAGGACCTGCTCCCCCAGCTCGTCCTGCTGGCGCCCGGCGCATCCCTGCTGATCGTCGATCTGTGGGACACGGTCGAGCCGCGCTCGGTCGCCGAGGCCGTCGACTGCGACGAGGCCCGCGATCTCCTGCGGCTCACCGCCGTGCTCACCGCCCTCGACGCCGCGGCCCTGCCCGACGACATCACCCGCGGCGAGCCCCTCGGTACGCTCGGCAGACCCGCGGCCGCGGGCGACCAGCGCTATCTGGCCGAGGTCCTGGCCCGGCAGCTCGAATACGCCACGGGCCTGGTGCTGCACGGCGGAGACGACGACGACCGCGACCTGTCGCGGCGGGTGCTCGCCCACCTCGCCCCGGTCACCCCCGTGCACGCCGTGGCGGCTCTGCCTGCGGTCACCGGCCCCGCCCTGTGCACGTCCGAGCTGGCCGAACGCGTGGACCCCCGCACCGCGAGCCTGCCCGCCGACGCCACGACCGAGGAGATCGTCACCACGGTCTGGCGCAGCCGCCGCCCGCTGCATCCCGGCCGCTTCTTCGAGGCCGTGGACGAGCTGGTCACCGCGTCCGTACGCTCGCGCGGCCGCTTCTGGCTGGCCACCCGCCCCGGACAGCTGCTCGCGTGGGACGCGGTCGCCGGCATCGTCTCGGTCGAGGACGCCGGCCCCTGGCTGGCCGCACTGCCCGAAGCCGCGTGGGACCTCCTCTCCCCCGCCCGCCGCGTGGCGGCCGCCCTCGACTGGCATCCCGAGCACGGCGACCGCGTCCAGCACCTGGTCTTCACCGGCCCCGACCTCGACGCCGGGCGCCTGCACCGCCTGCTCGACTCATGCCTGCTGGCCGAAGGCGAGCTCCCCGGCCACGACGACCCCTTCACCGCCATCCTCGACCTCAAGGAGATCGCATGAAGCCCCGCCGCGCCCCGCGCAAGAAGCCCAACCCGCTGCTCGGCGTGGACCGCGTCGACTACAAGGACACCGCTCTGCTGCGCACGTTCATCTCCGACCGGGGCAAGATCCGCAGCCGTCGCGTCACCGGCGTCACCGTCCAGCAGCAGCGGCGGATCGCCCAGGCCGTCAAGACCGCCCGCGAGATGGCCCTGCTCCCCTACGCCTCCCGCGCCGACCACCTGTCCTGACGGCTATGCGGGGCGGCGTCCCCAGGCGGAGATCAGCGGGGCGAGGGTGAGGTCGAGCTCGCCGGCGTCCACGGCGGCCAGGTGGGCGTCGATCTCGGCGTCGTCGGCCAGCCCCGCTTCCAGCAGGTCGGCGCGGAGCATGCGGACCGTCGCGCTCTCCAGCCTGGCGCAGGCCGCCCCGCCGACCGGGAAGAACGCGGATGCCGCGACGTCGGCCAGCCCGGCCGCGCGCAGGGCGTTCGGCAGCGTACGGCCGAAGCGCAGGTCGGTGCCGCGGCGAGCCATCAGCTCGCGGACGGCGCGCCGCAGCCGGTTGGCGCGCCGCTGGGCGGGGCCGGTCTCGTCCAGGCAGGCCAGCGGCTGCAGCTCGGTGTCGGCGTCCTCGACCAGCAGAAAGCCGCCGGGCCGCAGCGCCGCCACCATCGTCTCCAGCGCGCGGGCCCGGTCCGGCACGTGGCCGAGCACGAGCCGGGCGTGCACCACGTCGAACGTGCCCGGCGGCGGGTCCGTCGCGACGTCGTGCCGGCGCACCTCGTAGCCGGCGTCCTGGGCGAGCCAGGACGTGTTGATGTCGGTGGCGAGCACGTGACCGGCCGGTCCTACGGCCATGGCGAGCGCCTCGGGGATGCCGGGGCCTCCGGCGCCCACCTCCCAGCAGCGCGCGCCCTCCCGCGCGCCGAGCCGGTCGGCGTGCCCCAGCGTGACGCCGTCGAACAGCTCGGAGATCCAGGTGAACCGCTCGCCCGCCTCCGTCCTGGCATTGTCGAGGAGGTAGGGATGAGGCTTCGATGCGTTCATGCTCCCCATCTTCGCGGCACTCGCCTATAGTCATCGCTATGACTACTCAATTTCATGAGTATTACTGATGGCTCTCCGGCATGCGGTGCTGGCGGCCCTGCTCGACGGCGAGTACAGCGGTTACCAGCTCACCAAGATCTTCGACATCGGCGTCTCCAACTTCTGGTACGCCGCCCCCCAGCAGCTCTACGCCGAGCTGACCAAGCTGGAGGCCGACGGCCTGGTCACCGGCCGGGAGGTGGTCCAGCGGGGCCGCCCCAACAAGCGCGTGTTCAGGGTGACCCAGGCCGGGCTGGCCGAGCTGGCCACGTTCGCCGAGGCTCCGGCCAGGCCGCTGGTGCTGCGTGACGACCTGGCCGTCAAGGTGCACGCCGTCGACCTGCTCGACGCCGGGCCGGTGATCGAGCAGCTGCACGAGCGGGCGCGGCAGGAAGAGGCCAAGCTGGAGATCTTCGAACGGATCCTCGCCGGCCTGCGCGGCGACCTGGACGAGGAGACGTTCCTGCGCGAGGGCGACCCCGTGGGCCCGTACCTGTCCTGCCAGGCCGGCTGCTGGCTGGCCCGCGAGACGCGCGACTGGTGCCTGCGTACCGCGCGGACGCTGGAGGCGCGCGCCCGCGCGCACATCGAGAAGGAGACCTCATGACCGCCTACGCGCGTTACGTCGCGCTCGGAGACAGCCAGACCGAAGGGCTCGGCGACGGCGACGACGTCAACGGCCACCGCGGCTGGGCCGACCGCCTGGCCGAGCACCTGGCCCGCGTCAGCCCCGAGCTTCGTTACGCCAACCTGGCCGTGCGGGGCCGGGTGGCGGCGCAGATCCGCGACGAGCAACTGGACGCCGCGCTGGCGCTGCGGCCCGACCTGGTCACGGTCATGGCGGGGATGAACGACATCATCCGCCCCGGCTTCGACGCCGCCGCGGTGGCGAGCGCGGTGGAGGAGATGTTCGCCGCGCTCACCGGGGCGGGGGCGCACGTGGTCAGCGTGACGTTCCCCGACATCGGCAGGATCGCCCCCATGGCCCGGCCGCTGGTGCCCAGGGTGCTCGACCTCAACGACCACATCCGGTCCGCCGCCGCCCGCCACGGAGTCACGCTGGTGGACACGTACGGGCTGGAGTTCGCCACGGACGCGCGGATGTGGAGCGTGGACCGGTTGCACGCGAGCCCGGTCGGCCACGCCCGCATCGCCGCCGCCATGGCGCACGCGCTGGGGCTGGCCGGCAGCGACGACTCGTGGATGCTGCCCTTCCCGCCGCTGCCTCCTGCGGCGAGGTGGCGAGTGGCGGCGGACGAGGTGCGCTGGTTCGCGACCTTCGCGGGCCCCTGGATGGCCCGCCGCCTGCGTGGCCGCTCCTCAGGCGACGGCCGCACGGCCAAACGCCCGGACCTCACCCCGTGGGTGCAGCCGATCTCCGGAAGGCCGGCGCGCTGATCGAGCTGGGATCGGTTCGTTCGCTCCTGCGACCTGGCGGCGGTTCAGGGGCGCCGAGCCGCGGCCAGCGCGGCGCGGATCTGCTCGGCGTTCGCCGGGCCGCCGGGGTCGTCCGCGGTCAGCTCCTGCTGGTTCTTGAAGTACACCTTCACGTACGCCGGGGTGTCGCGCTGGAAGCGCCAGCTTTCCGCGAGGGTTCCCGCGTCGTGGGTGTCGTAGCCGAGCAGGTCGATCAGCTCGCTCGCGGCGGCCTTCGCCTCGGCCGTGTCGCCGGCGATCGGCAGGACCGTACGGTCGGGCGCGCCCGACGGGCGGGCCAGGGACAGCAGGTGGTCGACCCAGATGTTGTTGAACGCCTTGACGACCTTGCTCTCGGGCAGGTGCCGCTGGAGCAGCTCGCTGGTCGTGACCTGCTCGGCGTCCAGCTCCGCTATCGACCCGTCGCGCTCGGGATAGTAGTTGGTCGTGTCGAGGACGACCTTGCCCGCGAGCGGCGCCACCGGGACCTGGTGGTGATGCTTGAGCGGGATGGAGACCACGACCCAGTCGCCGGCGGCGCCGGCTTCGGCGGGAGTGGCGGCGCGGGCCGAGGGGCCCAGCTCTTCGACCAGGCCGGCCAGGGTGTCCGGGCCGCGGGAGTTGCTGAGGACGACGTTCAGGCCGGCGTTCACGGCGAACCTGGCGATGGCGCCGCCGATTTTCCCGCTGCCGATGATTCCCAGGGTGCGCTGGTTCGACATGTGAGGACCTCCTAGAATCGGGATGGACATCCCGCTTATTGCCGGACTATACGGGATGGCCGTCCCGGTTGTCGACAGAGAGGCAAGGATCATGGCGGACGAGCGCTTGCGAGCCGACGCACGGCGAAACAGGGCACGCGTGCTGGAGGTGGCGGCCGAGGCGTTCGCCACCGAGGGCTTTTCCGTGCCGGTGGCCGAGATCGCACGTCGCGCCGGGGTGGGCACGGGCACGGTGAGCCGACATTTCCCGACAAAGGAGGATCTGGTGGCGGCGATCGTGGGCAGCCGGCTGGCCGAGCTCACCGTCAAGGCCGACGAGCTGGCCCGCCGCGAGGATCCCGGCACCGCCTTCTTCGCCCTTTTCACCGCCTTCGTACGGGCGGGCGCGGAGGACTGCGGCCTGGCCGAGGTGGCCGGGGACGATCGCCGGCTGGACGAGCTGGGCGAGCGCGCGGGCGCCGACCTGTGCGGCCGGCTGCAGGAGTTGCTCGCCGCCGCCCAGAAAGCCGGCGCCGTACGCCCCGACGTCTCTTACGTGGACGTCAGGGCGTTGATGTCGGCGTGCATGACGAGGAAGGACGAACTGGAGCCGATCCTCGGCGTCGTCACCGACGGATTGAGCACGGCCTGAGCACGGCCTGACGGCTCACCGGTCCTCGCGCGCCGCCCACGAGGCGACCGCGTGCACGGCCTGGATGAGGGAGCGGCCGCTGTCGGTGAGGTGGTAGAACCCGCACCGGGACGCCGAGCCGCTGCCGCCGCACGAGGCGGTCGCGGACGGCCTGTCCTCGGGCGCCGACGTCGTCGCGCTCGGCGCGGCCTGGCTCGCCGACCCGGACCTGCTGCGACGGATCACCCGGGGCGGCCCGTACAACGAGCCCGACCCCGGCACCCACTACGGCGGGAACGAGCGCGGCTACCTCGACCATCCGCCGCTGGAGAACTGATGGCCGCGCTGACAGGGAAGGAGAGGGTGTCACTTCTCGGCTGTGCCGAGCTTCCTGGCGACGGACTCCTGATGGATCTTCGCGAAGGTGCGCGAGTCCTTGATCAGGTCGTCGGCGAAGGCGGCGACATCCTCGCCGATGAGTCCGAGGACGCCCTTGCCGTCCGCGACGCCCTCCTCGAAGAAGTCGAGGAGGTCTGCGAGCAGCGACCCGTTGAGCAGGTCGATCGGTCCGACCTTGAAGTAGTACTTCTGAATCTCCCTGTAGACGATCTCGTAGTCCGCAGGGAGCGCCTTGACCCGGGCCATGTGCGCCCGCCACTGCTTCTTGCCCTCGATGAGGTCCCGGACGCCCACGTCAGCCTCCCAGCCGGCCCAGTTTCCCGGCGACGTTCCTGTTCAGCTGCTCCCGCCACCGGTCGCGGAAGTTTCCAACCCCTTCTTCGCCCGCCAGCGCCGCGCAGAAGCCGGCGATGTCGTCACCCAGTACGTCGTGAATGCTCTGCCCGTCGGCCGCCGTCTCCTCCAGCAGGCCCAGGGCACCGTCGAGAATCGGCATCAGGTTGCGGCCGGTGAAGTCCCCGTAGAGGAACAGGTGACCCTTCATCTGTTCCCACGCCGCCCGGTGATCGACCGGCAGGACCGCCGCCCTGGCTTCGAACGCCTTCCATTCTCTGGTGAGATCGCTGCCCGTGATGGTCTCCCAGAAGCTCATCTTCCGCCCTCCTTGAGCTTGTCGATCCGCGTGGTGACGTACTCCCACTTCGCCCAGAACGTCGCCAGCTCCTCGCTGCGGATGATGTCGAGCACGCAGCCTTCGAGCGTGCCCTTCAGCATCTCTGTCAGGTCGTCCATCGAGGAAGGTCCTTCTCGGTACTCTGTAGCGCCGAGTACCACTATAAAGTATCACAAAGTAGTGGTCCAACCTTTTCCGGATGCCCCGCCCGGCTGTCTCATGCGAGATGGCTACTGACTGGACACACCACGTGCGGAAAACGGGGCTGGCCTTCCATGAGTCGGGCGAGACGGTCCCATGCCGGGGATGAGGCTCCGGGCTGGGATTGCGCGGCCAGCCGGGCGATGGCCGGGTTGGCGACGGGGCGGGTCTCGGATCGGCTGTGGTGGCCGGTGAACCGGTTCCGGGTACGGTCCGCGAGGGCGGGGAGGCGGGGGTCGTCCGGCGGCCAGTAGTAGGCGGCGTCGTGTTCGAGGTAGAGGGCGCGGAACTCGGGATCGGCCATGAGTTCGCGCTTCACCCGCATGGGCCAGCGTCCTGATCTTGACGAGGTCGATGGCATCTCCGGCGGTGTAGCGCCGGTAGCCGGAGGAGTCGCGGCCGGGCTCGGCGAGCAGGCCGCGCTCGTGATAGTGGCGGATGCCGCCTGCTGGCGCCGGTGACGAGCGCCATGGCTCCATTCAGCGGCTTCATGACTGCTCCATTCCGAGGACGACGCGGAAGCGGGCGTCGCCGTTGAGCATGTGCTGGTACGCCTTGGGCGCCTCGCTCAGCGGGAACACCTCGTTGCGGGAGCGGATGCCGAGGGCGAGGGCGAGGGCGAAGCGCAGGTTGTCCTCGTTCTCGATCGCGGTGCCGGTCAGGCTGCCCCGCACCGTCCGGCCGCCGAAGACGAGGTCGCTCGTCGTCACCTGGATCGGGTCAGGGGCGGCTCCGACGACGACCAACTGGCCTCGTGGGCCGAGTCCCTGGACCAGTGGCGACATCGATGCCCCGGAGGCGGCGGTGGCGATGATGACCGCTGCCCCGCCGAGTCCTCGCAGGGCGGCTCCGGGGTCGGTCTGCGTGCTGTCGACATAGTGGTGGGCGCCGAGTTCTGCGGCGAGCGCGGCCTTGGCGGTGCCCCGGGCGATGGCGGCGACCCGGTGGCCGAGCGTGCGGGCGTACTGGATGCCGAGGTGGCCGAGACCGCCCAGGCCTTGCACCGCGACCAGGGAGCCGGGCCGCGCGGACGCCGAGATCAGCGCGTTGTACATGGTGAGGCCCGCGCACAGCAGAGGTACGCCGGCGAGTGGGTCGAGGCCGGGCGGGATTCGCACCAGGCCGGTCGCCCGCGCGTAGGTCACTTCGGCGTAGCCGCCGTCCACGTCGGTGCCGGTCTGCGGCTGGTCGGAACAGTTGACGTAGTCGCCGCGCCGGCACGACTCGCACGTGTTGTCCTGCCCGCCGAGGAATCCGACGCCGACACGGTCGCCGACCTGCCAGGCCGGGCCGGCGCCCTCGCCGATGGCCTCGATCACGCCGATGATCTCGTGACCGGGCACGATCGGCGCCGACGGGTCCGGCCGCAGCCCTCCACGGCGAGGACGTCGGTGTGGCAGATGCCGCAGGCTTCGACCCGGATCCGCACCTGTCCGGGCTGTGGGGGACGCCGCACGCGTTCGACCAGCTCGAACCGCTGCCGGCCGGTGACGGTGAAGGCCCGGTAGGCGGAGGCATGGTGGGTGGGGTTGTTCATATCGGGAGATCGCTTCCGGCTCGTCCGCCTACCAGGTAGTCGGCGTACCAGTCGGGCCAGTCGGGGTCCTCGGCGCCGGTGCGGGCCTCGTGCTCGCCGTGTGCGGCTGCGGCGCGGCGTAGCGCCGCCGCCAGGTCCGAGGCTGAGGTGAAGGTGGTGACGGAGGGGTCCAGTCGCCATCCCAGCCCTGTGTAGAAGCTCTTGGCCAGGTCGACGTCCGTGACCGGCACGACGATCACTTCGAGTTTCATGTCCATGCGCGTCTCCTGTTCTTGGTTCTCAGCCGAGGTGGGAGACCTGGTAGTGGGTGATCTGCCAGCCGTCTTCTGTTCGTTTCACGAGCACGCTGAGCCACACGTGGAGGGTGGGCCGGTCGGTGAAGGTGAAGTCGACGGCGAGGTAGCCGAGGATGAGGTCGTCGGCGAGGGTCCGGGTCTCGACGATGCGATGGTGGGCGGCCAGGCCGGGCGGCTGGGAGTCGTAGTAGGCGGCGATGGCGGGCCGGCCGACGCTGTAGGGGCGCAGCCCCTGGAAGATCGCGTCTTCGGCGAACAGGCCGGCGATCTGCTGCGGCCGGTGTGCGTCGATGCCGGCTTTCCACCGGTCCAGGATGTCCTGGAGCGCTGCTTCGGTGCCGGTGTTCATGATCGGTGTCCGGCGCTCATGCCGCCGTCGACGTGCAGGATTTCGCCGGTGATGAAGGGCGCGTTCTCCAGGAACAGGACGGCGTCGGTGATGTCGCTCAGCTCGCCCATCCGGCCGACGGGGTGCAGCTCGGCCAGCGTCTCGTGGTTCTCCTGCGGGTGCATCGGGGTCTTGATGGTGCCGGGTGAGACGGCGTTGATCCGGATGCCGCGGGTGGCGTATTCGATGGCCAGGGACTTGGTGGCCGACTGCAGGCCGCCCTTGGTCAGCGAGGCCAGCACGGATGGGACGCGCGTGTCGGCGTTGTCGACCAGGCTGGTGGTGATCGTGACGATGTGGCCGCCGCCTTGCTCCAGCATCTGGGCGATGGCCAGTTGGGTGATGTGGAAGAAGCCGTCGAGGTTCACTCCGCGTGCGGCGGTGTAGTCGTCGAGCGTGTAGTCGGTGAACGGCTTGGCGATGAAGATCCCCGCGTTGTTGATGAGGCTGTCCAGGCGGCCGAACCGCTCCACGGCCGCGGTGACCGCGCGTTCGGCGGTGGCCCGGTCGGCCACATCGCCCTGAACGGTCACGATGTGGGGATCGGTGGAGGGGGCGATGGTGCGGGAGACCGCGACGACCGCGTAAGCCAGCTTGCGGTAGCCCTCCACCACTCCGGCACCGATGCCCTGCGACGCACCCGTCACCACAGCGACCCTCTGCTGCTGAATGCTCATGATGAACCCTTCTCCTACGGCCGATCTTCGGTGATAGACGATCGGTCGTCTATTCGTGTACCAACGTAGGCTGCTAACGCAGGGAAGGCCAAGCCTCATGCCCGTGGAGCCAGGACCGGCGTCCTCTCAGCTGAGAGCTTCAGGCTCCTACAGAGGTCGGGCCAGTCAGCGCCGGTGCGGGTCGTCCTCGGGCAGCCAGGCGCCAGGGTCGTGAATGCCGAAGTGGCCGTCGGCGCGCAGGGCCTCCACGACGTCGAGCACCGAGGTGCGATCCTCTCCTCGCCGCCACACCAGCGACCACGTCCAGTAGACCTCCGGCGCGACGATCTGCCGCCGCACCAGATCCGGCGGCAGCGCCGCGGTCTGGCCCTTGGGCGAGTTGATCACCGGGTGGCGGCAGCGGCGTACGTGGTCGAAGAAGGCCGGACCGGTGATCCCGCCGTCGGAGATACGTACGGCGCGCGCTCCGGTCCGGGCGGCCAGTTCCGCGGCGTAGACGTTCCACGACGACCAGGAGGTGGCGTCGTCATCGAGCAGGATCGCGGTCTCCCGGGCGGAGACGTCGCCGGTGTCGTGACCGGTGGCCACCGCATACAGCCGATCGGCGCCGATGAGTTGCGCACGCAGCCCGCGTTCCGCCAGGTCGGCGGCGCGCACCCAGCAAACCGCCAGATCAAGACCGCCGTCGGCGACACGGGCCGCCTGCGTGTGGGACGGCGCCACCCACGCGTCGAGGTGCACCTGCGCCACCGCCGCGGTGCGGGCGCCCAGGTCCGGCGGCAGCCAGTTCACGTAGCCGAGCCGGACCGGCTCGGAGCCGGACAGCCGCCGGGCCCGGTGACGCAGCTCGTCGGCACGCTCCAGCAGAGCCCGCGCGTCTGCGAGCAGCGTGGCCCCGGCCGGGGTGAGTGACACCGAACGGCGATCCCGGTCGAACAGGCGCACACCCAGATCTCGTTCCAGCGCCTTGATCTGCTGGGACAGCGAAGGCCCGGCGATCAGCAGCCGCCCGGCGGCGCGGCCGAAATTCAGCTCCTCGGCGACCGCGACGAAGTATCGCAGCTGACGCAGCTCCACTCCGTCATGCTACTGGGCCAGGTGGGAGGCTGCGCCTACCAGCGAACGCGCGTCAGAGCCCGACGGCCACCTCGCCGGGCGCGCCGGCGCCGAGCAGCGCCAGGCAGCCGGCCCACAGGGCGCCCATCCGCTGCGGGTCGTTGTACAGCTTGGCGAACATGACCTGTCCCTCCAGCTGCGCCACCACCGACCGTGCGGCCTGCCGGGCATCGGACACGCCGGCCTCCCCCCGCGCGACGGCCTCGGCGATGACCGCCTCGATCATCTCGACCTGCACGGCGAAGATCTCCTGGAGCCGTACGCGGATGGCCTCTGTCTGGTTGCTCAGCTCCAGCGTCAGGTTGCCGAACAGGCACCCCGCGACGCTGCCGCAGCTGCGCTGCCCGGTACGCATGGTGGCCTCCGTCGCCTCGAACAGCTGCCGCAACCGCTGCAACGGCGGCGCCTGACCGCTCAGGATCCGCCTCCAGTCGCGTTCCTGGGCGGCCCAGTGCTCGTCGATGACCGCCAGGGCGAGGGCCTCCTTGGACGCGAAGAAGTAGTAGAAGCTGCCCTTGGGCACGCCGGCCGCCTTGCAGATCTCCGCTACGCCTAGGCCTGAGTAGCCGCGCAGTTCGATGAGCGTGCGCGCGGCGTCGAGGATCTTCTCCCTGGCATCGCTGGTCCGTCCCATGCCACCAGCGTACGACCCGACGGCTCCCGAATACCTGACCGGTCGGCTAGCCCGGGCGCAGCGCGGCCTCTTCGGCACCCGCCCGGCCAGGCCGAGTTCAGCCATCCGCGCCGCGACGGTGTTCTCCGAGTTCTCCGACAACCGCCGGCCCGCCTCGTGCAGGTCCCTCGTGACCGCCGGGGAGCCATACGTGCCGCCGAAGCTGCGAACAGCCGCTCGATCTGCGCATCCAACCGGGCCCATCCCCTCTTTCACCCGCAAGACCACGGAGCACTTGAGGACTGTGAGACTGGAGAGGCACCGCCCGACCAGCCAGGGTCTGACCCAGCTTGAGACTGGCCACGACACCGGCGATCTCGGCCGATGTCTCGTCGGTTGACTGCATGTGACGTCGGTTCATTTGAAGTTACCGACGACCGGCGTGTACTCAGTACTTGGTCACTGAGACCGACGGCGAGCCCTGCTCCAAGCCGTCGCGCGCCGCCGTCATCGGCGCGCATGACGAGCAGACCCAACCTCGCGGCGAAGACGGGCACCGGTCACGCCTGTTGCCATGACTGTCGAAAGGATGAAACCCATGTTGTCTTCCTCCAGCCTCCGCTCCGAACGGCGTCCCCGGCTGAGGACGGGGGCGTTGGCGGGACTTGTGGCCGTGGGCGCGCTCGGTGCGCTCGCGCTGAGCGGGCCCGCCGCCGGTGCGAGCGCACCGGCTGGTGCGAAGCCGACCGTCGTGCTGGAGCATGGCGCGTTCGCCGAGACCTCCAGCTGGAACGGTGTGATCGAGCGCTTGCGCAAGGACGGTTACCGGGTGATCGCCGCTGCCAACCCGCTGCGCGGGCCCGCCGCCGACGCGGCGGCACTGCGCAGCCTCCTGGACCATGTGGACGGCCCGGTGGTCCTCGTGGGTCACTCCTACGGAGGATCGGTCATCAGCACCGCGGCCGCGGGTGACACAAAGGTCAAGGCGCTGGTGTACGTCGCCGCGTTCCTGCCGGACGTCGGGGAGTCCGCACTGGAGCTGACCGGCAAGTTCCCCGGCAGCACCCTGCCCGACACGCTCGACCCCGTCCCGTACCGGCTGCCGGACGGTACCACCGGCACCGACCTCTACATCAAGGCCGGCAAGTACCACCACCAGTTCGCGGCGGACGTACCCGCGAGCGCCGCCGCCCTGATGGCCGCCACGCAACGGCCCATCGCTCAGGCAGCGCTGGAGGAGAGGGCCGCCGTCGCGGCCTGGAAGGCCATTCCGAGCTGGGCGGTGATCGCGACCGAGGACCTCAACATCCCGCCCGCGGCGCAGCGCTTCATGGCCAAGCGCGCGCATTCACGCGTCACCGAGGTGCGCGCCTCGCACTCGGTCGCCGTCTCCCACCCCGACGTCGTAGCCCGCGTCATCGAACAGGCCGCCCTCCGTTCGCGGTCCTGAGCCGCCACCGGCAGGCTTCGGCTCCTCGCCGTCTGCACGATCGTGTGCTTCGCCGCTCCTGCCGCGGCCGCCCTGATCCCCACCAGCCGCTCCTTCTCCCGCCGTTCACGAGATCCCCGGCCGACGTGATGCTCCCACCGGGCACGCGCATGGACGAATCACTGCTGCATGAGCCTGGCATCGCCAGATTCCGTCACCTATGTCGGTTTTCTGTAGAATCCCCCGGCGGGCGATCGAGCCGAGGCACGGCAAGGGGCGGCCGGACGGGAGTTGCGATGAAGAGCATCACGAAGAACCGGCACCCGCTCGAGACGCTCCAGGCGATGATCGAGCGAGCCTATGAAAGCACCCAGGTGCCCGGCGGCGACGACTTCGGCCGTGCGCAGCTGGACCTGCTGATGGCGCGGTTCGGCCGCACCCGGTGACCGGCTGATGGGCCGGCGCGGCCCGGCAGTGCGTGATCACGCGCAGTCGCTGGGCAGCCGCCCGATCGGGCCGCTGCTGTGGTGGACCTGCTCCCAGACGACGCTCTCGGTGGGCGTCTACGGCATCTACGCGCTCACCAACGCCTGGTTCGTCGCCCGAGGCATCGGCGAGACGGCCCTGGCGGCGGTCAACCTCGTCGCGCCGATCCTCCTGATTCTGGGCGCGGTCTCGACGACCGTCGGCGTCGGCGGCGCGTCGGTGGTCTCGCGCAGCCTCGGCGCCGGCCGGCCCGATCAGGCCGCACGCGCCGCGGGGAACGCGTTCGTCGTGTTCTGGCTCGTGGCGTCGTCCGTCACCGTGGCAGGTCTGCTCGCGCTCGACCCGCTGCTGGCCGTACTGGGCGGATCCGGCCCTACGTCGGCTTACGCGCGGCCCTACGCGGCAGTGATCATCGCAGGGTCGATCTTCTCGACCGGGTTCTCGGCTCTGGTGCGCGCGGAAGGACGGCTGCGCTTCTCCACGATGCTGTGGGTGCTGCCGGTGCTGGTGCAGATCGTTCTGGATCCGCTGCTGATCTTCGTCTGCGGCCTGGGGGTCACCGGCGCGGCTCTGGGCACGGTCGGCGGCCAGGCGGTGTCGGCCGGCATGGCGCTGTGGTTCTTCTTCGTCCAGCGCGAGCGTCCGTACCGGATCCGGCCGGCCGATCTGCGCCCGCACCCGGCGACGATCGCGGCGGTGCTCGCGGTGGGCGCCCCCTCCTTCCTCGCCGGCTTCGGCGCCACGCTGCTGGCAGCGCTGATCAACACGACTCTGGCCGGGACCGGCGCGGTCGCGCTCACCGCGTACGCGGTGTGCGCGCGGGTGCAGACCTTCGTGTTCACCCCGCAGATCGGCATCACCCAGGGGATCCAGCCGATCGTCGGCTTCAACGCCGGCCGGGGCCTGACCGGCCGCGTCCAGCGCACCCTCACGCTGGCCCTGCGCGCCACCGTCCTGTACGGGGCGACCACCGCAGCACTCGCCGCCCTGCTCGCGCGGCCGCTCACAGGGCTGTTCGTCAGCGACCCGGCGACCACGGCCCTCACGGTCGATGCGATGCGGGTCATCGCGATCGCGTTCGTCTTCGCCGGTGTCCCGCCTCTCATCTCCGCCTACTTCCAGTCCCTCGGCAGAGCCGCGCCGTCGTACCTGATCTCGATCGGCACGCTCGTGATCATCAAGGCGCCGCTCGTCCTGGCGCTCGGGACGCGCGGCCCGTCAGGACTCTGGCTCAGCCTGCCGATCGGTGAGGCGATCTCGGCCCTGGCCGCCGCCGGCCTGCTGTGGAGGTTCGGCCGGCCCAGGACGCGGCCGGTCAGGGCACCTCGACCAGGAGCATCTCGCTGAGCCGCTGCGGCTCGCGGACGCTTCGGGACGGCGCGCCTGCTCAGCGACCCGCGGGCCGAGCGCGAGAGCAGGCGCGGCGGACCCACGGCGCCCACCGCCGGCGGGCTCATGAGGCTCACCCGGCGCCCGCCGCACCCGCATGGCCCGGCACCGGCTCGCGACATCACGCGGCCGGCGTCGGGCGCCCGGCCGGGGCAGCCGCCGCGGTGCCGGATTTCCGCCCGAGCACGCGCCCGCCGACCTGCGATCCTGGGCCGTCGCGGTGCCCAGTGGTGCGGAGCGGAGCAAGTGACATCGAACCTAAGCCGCCGTGCCCCCGTATCCCGTGATGACGATCGGCCGCAACCCTTCCGTTCTGGTGCCTGACGCGTGCGCAGGCCGGGCCGCAGCTACAGAGGGGAGAGAGGGATTGTGATGAGAGTTCGACATAGGTCCCGGATCCGCCGCCGAACCGCGGGCATGCTCACGGCCTTGGCCGTCGTGGGCGGCAGTCTGACGGTCGGCGCCACGGGCGCGGCGGCGAACGCGACATCCGGCGCAGCCTTCGCGCCGGCCATCTCCTGCCCCGCCGTGGCCGACAGGGTGGGTGACGTTCCTGCTCGGGCCCAGGCGGAGGTGCAGCGTAACCTGCAGCAGCTGGAGACCCAGATCGCCGAGGCGAACCGGCGGCTGGCGTCCTCTCAGGGACAGGGCGGGCCCAACTTCGTACGGAACGCGATTCTCAGCCCGCTGAAGGACAAACGAACGGCCGCGCTGCAGCGGATCGAGATCGCCTTCCGGCGCGCCGGCGCCCAGGTTCCGAACGGCCTGGACGGTCTGGCCACCTGCTCCGTGCGGGACGACGGCACCGGCGATGGCAACGACGACGGCAACGGCACCGGCCAGGACAACGGCCAGGACAACGGCCAGGACAACGGCGGCCAGCAGGACGATGCCGGTCAGGGCAACGGTGAACAGCAGGACGACGGCCAGCAGGACAACGGCGGCGAGACCGGCGCTACCGGTGGGATCACCTGTCCCTCCGTGGCGGACCGGCTGGGTCAGATTCCCGCGCGTGCCCGCGCTGAGGTGCAGCGCAACCTGCGCCAGCTGGAGACCCAGATCGCCGAGGCGAACCGGCGGCTGGAGCGCGCGGCAGGACAAGGCGGCTCCAACTTCGTCCGCAACGCCATCCTCGGACCGCTGAAGGACAAGCGGACGGCCACCCTTCAGCGCATAGCGCTCGCCTTCCAGCGAGCCGGTGCCCGTGCGCCGGCCGATCTGCGCACCCTGGCGACCTGTGAGGTGGGCAACCCGGGAAATGGCGGCAACAACGGAAACGACGGTAACAACGGCAACGACGGAAATACCGGAAACGACGGAGGTAATGGCGACAACAACGGCGGGCAGGCCAGAGGGCCCGTAGCCGCGGACTTCGTCGACATCCGTTCGGTACGCCCGAACGTGAGAACCCCCCGCACCCAGCGGAACGGCTCCCGAGGCACCTTCAGCGTGGACTGCGGCCGTAACGAGGGGCGGATCTTCAACTCCGACAACGTCATCGTGGCACCGGGCGTGTCCAACGGCGCCCAGCACACCCACGACTACGTGGGCAACGAGTCCACCAACAACCAGTCCACCAACGAGAGCCTGCTCGCCGCAGGCACCACGTGCACCAACGGCGACAAGTCCACGCACTACTGGCCTGTGCTGAGGGCACTGGGCCAGGAGGAGTTCGACGCCGACCAGCGCGGCGGCGGTCTCGACCTGAACGTCGGCAAGATCCTCACCCCGGTTCAGGTGCAGATCACGTTCAAGGGCAACCCGACCGCGAAGGTGGTGCCGGCGCCGCAGTTCCTGCGCATCATCACCGGCAACGCCCGGGTCAACGGAGCCGAGCACAACGCCGGATGGACCTGCACCGGGTTCGAGAACCGCCAGCTGACCGACAAGTACCCGCTCTGCCCGCGCGGCAGCAGGCTCGTCCGGGTCTTCGACTTCCAGAGCTGCTGGGACGGCCAGAACATCGACAGCGCCAACCACCGTACCCACGTCACCTTCCCCGAGGCTGACGGGAGCTGCCCGCAGGGCTTCCAGCCGATCCCGGCGCTGGAGCACCGGCTCGTCTACAACGTGCCGCGCGGCCCAAACTTCGCCGTCGACGGCTTCCCGGAGGAGCTGCACAAACCGATCACCGACCACAGCGACTTCATCAGCCTGATGAACGAGCAGCAGATGCAGCGGGTCGTCACCTGCATCAACAGCGGCAGGCGCTGCCGCTGATCCCCGCCGGCAGCGACCGGCGGCCAGGAGCGGGGCACGGTGTGGCCGGGCGAGCGGCCACACCGGCCTCGTCGCTCCGCTTAGGACCGCGATCAGCGCGAGAAAGGTCAAGAGCATGATGGACGTCTCCCGCCCGCGAGACGTGCGAGATGCCGCGCCGGTGGGCACGGTGCGGGTGGCCGGCATCGTCAGGAGGCGCCGCCGGGCCGGCGCCGTCCTGTCCCTGGCCGTCGCCTCGGCGCTCATGCTCGCCGGGTGCGGCGGTCAAGCCGGGGCGGGCAAAGGTACGGGGCCGGCAGCCGGGAAGGAGGTGTCACGTACGTACACCATCGAGCAACTGGCCGCCGAGGTCGGCTGCACCGCCACGATCACCCTCAAGGCCCTGGACTACCGTCAGGGCGAATGCACCAGCGACGGGATCCCGTACGTGTTCCTCGACTTCGCCACGGCCACGGGCCAGCGCGAGTGGCTCGACTACGCCGAGATGTACGGCGGCCTCTACCTCAGAGGTGATCGATGGGTGCTGTCGGCCAAGTCGAAGTCCTTCATGCAGGAGCTGAGCGGAAAGCTCGGCGGCACGGTGGAGGAGGACGGCGGCCACAGCGGCCACAACAGCCACGGCGCCTCCGCCTCGCCGTCCAGCACTCACTGATCAGGCCGGCCGGTTGGCGTGATGGAGGTGGACGTGCCGTCCAGGGTGAGCGTGAGCGTGGGGGCGAGGGTTCCGCCGAAGCAGGCCCGTGCCTGTGCGGCTCCTGCGGAGCGCGGGTCCACGCCCGCGCCGCAGAGGTAGTTGACGAAGCTGACCACCCGCAGGTCGGGCAGCACCAGCCAGGCGTAGGCCTGGTCGGGTGCGGTGGAGGGGTTGCGCAGGACGAGCCCGGATCCGTTGAGCGGTTCGTAGGGTCCCCTCAGGCTGGGCGCGGCGAAGCCGTACAGCCCGGTGGGTGCGCGGCCGGCCGGGTGGAAGGCGTGGCGCTGGGTGCAGAAGAACAGGTAGTACCAGGAGTCGTGCACGACGACGTGCGGGCGCTCGAGCTCGTGGTTGACGCCGTCGGCGACGATCAGGGGCGGCAGCAGCGACCAGGTGCCGCCCCGTCGCTCGGCGAGGGCGATCGCGCCGGTGAAGCCGCCCTTCCAGGCGGTGGACGCGGCGACGAGCAGGTGGTCGCGGCCGTCCGCCGGGTCGCGGAACCAGCCCGGATCGCGGAAGGCCCTGATGCGGCCCGGCACTCCGTCCGTCTCGTCGGCCGGCAGGTACGTCCGGCCGTCGGAGCGCAGGACCTCCCGATGCCCGGCGTCCTGCCGCAGCGCTATGCCGCCACCGCCGGCGACCAGGGCGGGGCGGGTCTCGATGACGCTCTGCCGGTAGGTCGGGCGTGCTTCGCCGCGCCGTCCGGCGGCCGTGTAGAACACCGACACGGTGCCGTCGGGCCGGCGGACCGCCGATCCCGACCACTCGCGGCTGCCCGGTGAGGCGCCGTCGGCGAAGGCGTCGCCCAGGTCCTCCCACTGCTCGCGGATCTTGCCGAGCAGGCGGATCCTGGCCTGGTCGTGGCGGCTTTCTGGATGACCGAGCGCGGGAGCCGACAGGGCCATCCACAGCTCGCGTCCTTCGAGCACGCTCGTGGCGCCGTTCTCCTCCTGGATCGGCCACAGGTCCCACAGGTCGTGGCCGGGCAGGATCCGGCGTACGGACGCGGCGCCGATGACGGGCGCCGTGTCGCCGGCGCTCTCGGCCGGCAGGTCGAGGTGCCGGCTGGTCCAGCGGGCGGGCGGCAGCACGACGGGGTCAGCCCTTCAGTGAGCCCTGCAGCA
Source organism: Nonomuraea sp. NPDC049421 (assembly GCF_040677005.1). Taxonomy (NCBI): domain Bacteria; kingdom Bacillati; phylum Actinomycetota; class Actinomycetes; order Streptosporangiales; family Streptosporangiaceae; genus Nonomuraea; species Nonomuraea sp. NPDC049421. Next base: position 68,643 of record NZ_JBFAQA010000020.1, on the reverse strand, counting down.
GGGCCTTGACGAAGTGACGCTGGAAGACGAGGAAGATCGCGAGTGTGGGCGTCAGGATCAGCAGCGATCCCGCGCACAGCAGCGGGATGTCGGTGCCCCACTGCCCCTGGAAGGCACCGAGCGCGCCGGACATCGTGCGCTTGGCAGGGTCGTCGACCAGGACGATCGCCAGCAGGAACTGGTTCCAGGTCCACAGGAACAGCAGGATGGCCAGGGACGAGATCGCCGGCATGGCCAGGGGCACGTGGATGCGCCGGAACAGCTGCCACACGTTGGCGCCGTCCATGCGGGCGCTCTCCGACAGCTCCCCTGGCATGTTGACGAAGTGCGCCCGCATCCAGAAGACGGAGAACGGCATGAACAGGCCGATGAGCGGCAGGATGATGGCCCACCGGGTGTTCAGCAGTCCCATGTCGCGGATCTGGTAGTACAGCGGCGTGATGATGCCCTCGAAGGGGAGGGTCAGGCCGAGCACGAACAGCAGGAAGACGATGCGTCCGCCGATCACGCGCAGGTGGCCGATGGCGAAGCCGGCCATGGTGCCCAGCAGGATCGAGATCGGCACCACGCCCAGCACGATGAGAACGCTCGACTTCAGCAGCTCGGCCATGTTCGCGGCCTCGAAGGCCCGCAGGAAGTTGCTCCACCGCGGGTCCTGCGGCCAGGCCAGACCGGCCGGATAGGTGCCCGAGGGGTGCAGGGCGGTGACGAACAGGCTGAGGAACGGCAGGAGCGTGACCGCCATCATGGCGATGAGCAGCAGCCGGCCGGTCCAGGCCTCCCGGCCTGCGGTGATCATCGGTTGTCGTCCTTTGTGAACCACTGGATGGGAAGGGCGCAGGCGATCACGAGAAGCATGAGCACGACGGCCAGGGCCGAGGCGGTGCCCACCTCGCGTTCGGTGAAGGCGAGGTAGAAGATCTGCAGGCCGGGCACCATGGTCGTGTTGCCGGGACCGCCCTGGGTGGCGATGTAGACGATGTCGAAGCTGGCCAGGGCGGCGATCACGGTCACGGTGACGCAGACCGCGATCTCCTGCCGCAGGCTGGGCACCGTGATGGAGACGAACTCCCGCCATGCCCCGGCTCCGTCGAGGCGCGCGGCCTCGTACAGTGCGGGATCGATCTTGCTCATGCCGGCCAGGAGCAGCAGCGTGCAGAGGCCCAGCAGCACCCACGCGCCGATCATGCCGACCGCCGGCAGGGCGGTGGCGAAGTCGCCCAGCCAGGCCCTGGTCACCCCGCCGAGGCCGACGAGCGAGAGCAGCTGGTTGACCACTCCGGTGGAGGCCAGCAGCCAGCTCCACGCGATGCCCGCGGCCACCAGCGGGATGACCTGCGGCAGGAACAGCACGGTCCGCGCCACGAGGGCGAGCCTGCTCGCGGCGATCCGGCGGATCGTGGCGGCGATCGCGAGGCCCAGCACGACCGGGATCACGCTGAAGAACACGATCAGCTGGAAGGCGTTGACCAGCGAGTCGAACAGGTCGGGGTCGGTGAAGACCGTGCCGTAGTTCGCCAGCCCCACCCAGGTGGAGGCGCCGATGCCGTTCCAGTCGTACAGCGAGTACTGGACGGTCAGGGCGATCGGGCGCAGGACGAACACCGCGTAGAAGGCGAGCGCCGGGACGACGAACAGCCAGCCGGCCACGCCGCGGGCGCCGCGGGCGCCGCGCAGCCGGCGCGCGGGCCGGGCCATCAACGTGATCAGTTCCCTTCGAGCTGGCCGGCGTAGTCGGCCTGGACCGTCTTCAGCAGATCCTCCGGCGTCTGCTCGCCGGCCACCAGCTTCTGCAGGTTCGGCGTCCAGCTCTTGGCGTAGATGGCGCCGGTGGCGTTGGCGATGAAGTCCATCGCGCCGTCGTCCTCGGCGATGTCCGCCCCGGCCGCCAGGGTCGCGGCGGTGACCTTGTCCTCGCCGACGGCCGGCATGTACGCGTCGGCGGGCCCCATCGGGCGCGACCCCCCGACCTCGACGCCGATGTCCCGGGCGCGCTTGTCGGTGGCCACCCAGTTGAGGAAGAAGGCGGCGCAGTCGGCGTTCTTCGCGCCGGCGGCGATGCCGAAGGTGAGCGGGGCCGACATGGCGGCGCGTTTGCCGCCCTGTTCGGCCGGCGGCATCAGGGTGAAGCCGACGTCGCCCGCCATCTGCTTGTCGAGGTTGCCCGACTCCCAGTCGCCGTTGAACATGAACAGGCCCTGGCCGTCGATGAAGCGGCTCATCATGGTCGCGTAGTCGACCGCGTTGACGTCCTTCTGGAAGTAACCGGCCTTGATCCAGCGCTCCAGGTGCTGGACGGCCTGGAGGTTGGTCGGGGTGTCGATGGTGGCGCCCGGCTTCTGGTAGATCCAGTCGTTGATCGGCGCCGCGGGGCCGTAGGAGGCCATGAGGTTCTGCAGCGGGAAGGCCAGGCCGCCGGTGGCGCCGCCGTTGAACTGCACGATGGGCGTGATGCCGGCGTCCTTGGCCTGCTTCAGCGCCTGGTCGAGCTCCGCCAGAGTGGCGGGCGGCGTGGACATCCCGATCTGGGCGGCGAGCTTCTTGTTGTAGAAGAGCCCGGTCATGCTCATGTTGAGCCCGAGTGCGTACAGCGAGCCCTCGCCGCGCGGTCGCCCGCCGGGGCCGAGGCGTAGTTGTTCGAGCTGCGAGGCCGGCCACTTGTCCCAGCCGAACGCGGTGGCGTAACCGTCGAGGTTCTTCAGCAGGTCGTCCTTGACCAGCTCGGAGACCTGGGGCAGGCGCATCAGGTCGGGCGGGTTGTCCACGAGCACCCGGGGCGCGTTCTGCGTGATGACCGCGAACTGGTCCTCGCGGATGTTCCACGTGACGTTCGGATGTTGCTTGCTGAACTCGGTGGTCAGCGCCTTCGGCAGCGGGAAGCCCGTCTCGAAGTAGCCGTTCATCGTGATCGGCGTCGTGCCGCAGGTGGGCGCGGCGGACTGCGGCGCCGCGCTGGTGGCCGCGGGCCGCGGGCTGTCGCTGCCGGGGGCCGCGCAGGCGGCGGCGAGCGTCCCCATGGCGATCACCAGCGCGGCGCCGGCCCTGCCGGGGCGAACTCGACGAGCCATGTTGCATCTCCTTGGCCGCTGGGGGACGACGGCACCCCGGCAGGCCTCCGGAGTCCGTTGCTAAATCGGGTTAGCGCCCGATAGTCTCACCACGCGCGTCGTAGCATGTCAACCCCTCGTAACACACTCTTGACGATCGGAGATTCTGGGTGAGCCCACGACGGGTCACGCTGGCCGATGTGGCCAAGGCTGCGGGCGTCTCCCGCACGACCGCCTCGCTCGTGCTGTCCGGCCGCGGCCGCGAGCTGCGGATCTCCCAGGACGTCGAGCAGCGCGTGCTGCGCGCCGCCGAGGAGCTGCAGTACCGGCCCAACATCGTCTCCGTGGGCCTGCGCACGGGCATCAGCAGGACGATCGGTTTCGTCTCCGACACCGTCGCCACCTCACGACTGGCGGGCGACATGATCAAAGGAGCCCTCGAGGCCGCTCGCGAGCGCGGCTTCATGCTGTTCATCGGCGAGACCGAGGGCGACGCCGAGCTCGAACGCCTCCTGCTGCAGGCCATGCACGACCGCCAGGTCGACGGGCTCATCCTGGCCTCGATGTTCACCCGCACCATCACGGTGCCTAAGGCCGTCACCGCCGCACCCGCCGTCCTGCTCAACGCGCTGCCCGACCGGCCCACTCCCCTGCCCGCCGTCCTGCCCGACGAGATCGAGGCCGGCCGCCACGCCGCCCGTGTCCTGCTGGACGCCGGTCACCGCGACGGCGTCTACCTGATCGGCGCCGGCCCCGGCCCGGGCGACGTCCCCCAGCAGAGCGTCGCGGCGGCGGAACGGCTGGCCGGCATCCACGAGGCGCTCGGCGAGGCGGGGGTCAAGGTGGCGGGCGCGCGTACCTGCCCCGACTGGCTGCCGGAGTACGGGCTCGCCGCGACGCGGGACCTGCTGCGGACGGTCCGGCCGCGCGCGCTGATCTGCTTCAACGACCGGATCGCGATGGGCGCCTACCAGGCGCTCGACGACTTCGGGCTCAAGGTGCCCGCGGACGTCTCCGTCGTCTCCTTCGACGACCATCCCATCGCCTCCTGGGTACGGCCCCGGCTGACGACCGTGGCGCTGCCCCACTACGAGCTGGGCCGCAAGGCGGTGGACGTGCTGTTCGCCGAGATCGAGCGCGACCGCGGGGACGCCGGGCGGCCGGGCCGGGTGCACCGGGTGCCGATGCCCGTCCGCGCGCGCGAGTCCGTCGCCCGGCCGCCCGCCGCAGAGCCCCTCGGCTGATCAGGGGCGGGGCAGCACGCCGAGGAGTGTCGCGGTGAGGGCCAGGTTGAGGGCGTCCCGCAGCTGCGGGTGGAAGCGGGCCAGGTCGGGCTCGGCCTGGTAGGCGGCCTGCAGGCTGGGCGGGGGCGTGTCGTACGGCGACAGCGCGCCCGCCAGCACCATGGCCTGCAGGCTGAACAGGGTCGCGTTCTCGCCCAACTCGGGCAGGTGTTTCCGGGTGAGGGCGGTCAAGGTCTCCAGGCGCTGCAGGGAGGCGCGCTTGTAGCGGGTGACGACCTCGACGGAGACGTTGCGTTCGAGGACGCTGCCCTGCGCGCCGAACAGGTCGCACAGCACCGTACGGCCGGCGAGCGAGCGGCTGAGGATGCCGGCCACCGCCGTCGCCCGCTCGGGCATGGGCAGGTCGTCGCCGACCCCGGCGGCCAGCTCGCCCTCCAGCTCCACCAGCCATTCCCGCAGGAAACGGTCGAGGAGCTCGAGCAGCACCGCCTCGCGGGACTCGAAGTAGCGCAGCACGTTGGGCTTGGCCAGGCCCGCGCGGCGGCTCAGCTCGTTGAGAGTGACGTCGGCGACGGGCATCTCGTCGAGCATCGCCGACGCCGCGTCGAGGATCGCCCGTCGGCGGATCTCCCGCTGCTCTTCCGTCCGGGCCCGCTGGAAACTCACGTTCGCCAGCCTAACTTAAGTACCGTCGGTACGTTGACACCGTACCAACGGTACTTTACTGTCATGGGCGGAAGATACCTTCGGTACGTTAGATGGGAGCCCGGCATGGGCGCGAAATGGACGACGACTGACATCCCCGACCAGCACGGGCGCGTCGCCGTGGTGACCGGAGCCAACACCGGACTGGGCTACGAGACCGCCAAGGCGCTGGCCGAGCGCGGGGCCTCCGTGGTCCTCGCCGTACGCGACACCGCCAAGGGCGCGCAGGCGGCGGCTCGTATGCGCGGGGACGTCACCGTCCAGGAGCTGGACCTGACCTCGCTCGACTCCGTACGCACCGCCGCCGCCGCGCTGCGGTCCCGGTTCGGCCGCATCGACCTGCTGATCAACAACGCGGGCGTCATGTACACCCCTCGTCAGACCACCCGCGACGGCTTCGAGCTGCAGTTCGGCACGAACCACCTCGGCCACTTCGCGCTCACCGGGCTGCTGCTCGACCTGATGCTGCCGGTGCCAGGCTCCCGCGTGGTGACGGTCAGCAGCACCGGTCACCGCATCAGGGCCGCGATCCACTTCGACGACCTGCAATGGGAGCGCTCGTACAGCAGGGTCGGGGCCTACGGCCAGTCCAAGCTGGCCAACCTGCTGTTCACGTACGAGCTGCAGCGCCGGCTCGCCCCGCACGGCACCACCGTCGCGGTGGCCGCCCACCCCGGCGGGTCCAGCACCGAACTCGCCCGCAACACCCCCGCGCTTCTCCGGCCCGTGGTCAACGGGCTCGCACCGCTGGTCCTCCAGACCCCCGCGATGGGCGCGCTGCCGACCCTGCGCGCCGCCACCGACCCCGCCGTGCTCGGCGGCCAGTACTACGGCCCCGGCGGACGCAACCAGATCATGGGCCACCCCCGCCTCGTCACCTCCAGCCCGCAGTCCTACGACATGCCGCTCCAGCAGCGGCTGTGGGCCGTCTCCGAGGATCTCACCGGAGTGACGTTCCCCCTCCTGGTCACGAGGTAGCGGCCAGCAGGTCGTCGATGCGCGGGTCGTGCGAGCCGGCCGGCCAGGCCAGCAGGACCTCCCTCGGAGGCAGCCCTGTCACGGGAACGGCGGTGACGTACGGTCCGAGCCGGTCGACGGCGCTGTCACCGACGACCGCCAGCAGTTGCCCGGTGGCCACCAGATCGATGAGCGCGTCCAGGCCGACGGGCGGCAGGTCGGCGGTGTAGGCGGGGTCCTGGCGCAGGTCCGCCGAGGTCAGTGCCTGCTCGGACGCCAACGGGTGGCCCTCGGGGACCAGCGCCACCGGCTGCTCGGTGGCGATGGTCTGGACGTCCAGGCCGGTCAGCTCCTCGTCGGAGCAGACCAGCGCGGCGTCGGCCCGGCCGTCGCGGACCGCCGTGGTCTGCTTCCTGGTGAAGACGAGCTCGACGGTGTCGCCGCCGAAGCGCACGACGTAGCCGCGTACCAGCTCGCGCAGCAGCCCCGCACCGGTTCCCGGCGGGGTCGCGATGCGCAGGACGCCCCGGCCGGCCTGCTGCACGCGACGGACCGCCTGGTCCAGGGCCCTGAGCGTGTTGCGCGCCTCGACCTCGAACACGCGGCCCGCCGGGGTCGGCTCCACCCGGCGGCTCGTCCGTTCGAACAGCTTGGCGCCCAGCCGTCGTTCGAGGTGCGCGATCGCCCGCGACAGCGGCGGAGGCGCGATGCCGAGCCGTTCGGCCGCCTGCGCGAAGTGCAGCGTGTCAGCCACGGCCAGGAAGTATTCGAGCTCGCGGACCTCGATCCGTTTCATGACCCTGAGGGTAATGACCGGTGCCTCCTTCATCATCGCGCGGCCCCGCCCGCCGTTGCCAAGCTGCTCATGTCACCCTTTTCTGGAAGGAGCCTGTTTTGAGGATCGGCGTCATCGGCACCGGCGGCATCGGGGCCACGCTCACGTACAAGCTCGGCACGGCCGGACACACCATGCGGGTCGCGAACACGCGAGGGCCGTCCAGCATGACCGCCCTGGCATCGAAGTCGGGCGCCACTCCCGTCACCCTCGACGAGGTCGGCCGCGACGTGGACGTCCTGATCACCTCCATCCCCCTGGGCCGCGTGCCCGCCCTGAGGCCGATCATCGACCGCCTCCCGGCCGGCGTCGTGGTGGCCGACACCTCGAACCACCTCCCCCAACGCGACGGCCACCTCAAGGACATCGGAATGTCCCAAGGCGTCTGGATCGAGCAACAGCTAGGCCGGCCCGTCATCCGCGCCTGGAACGCCCTCGTCCAGACGACGCTGGCCGACAAGGGCAGACCACCCGGCGCCCCCGACCGCCTCGCCGTACCCGTCGCCGGCACCGACCCGGCCGCCAAGAAGCTCGTGATGACTCTGGTGGACGACACCGGCTTCGACCCCGTGGACGCGGGCACCGCCGAGGATGGCTGGCGCATGCAAGCAGGCACCCCCGCCTACTGCACCGACCTGACCGCCGACCAGCTGCAGATGGCGCTTGACCTGGCCGACCCCGAGGCCGCGAGGGTGCGGCGTGAGGCGATCCTGGCGATCATCAACTCGTGGGAACGGAACGACTCCTTCTTCGACGACCTCGTGGCCCTCAACCGCGCCACAGCGGGACTGCACCGGCTTTTCGGCGGCCAGGAGTCATAAAGCGGCCATGGTCTGGGCGGCGGGCGGGGGCTTGATGGCGAGCCTCATTCCCCAGTCCGAATAGCGGACGTCCTTCACGAAGCCGAACCAGCCCTGGCCACCCGTCGTGCCCTTGAGCTTGTCACCTTCCGGCTGGCGCCACTTGGACCAGGCCCGGCGTACGAGACCGTCCTTGCCGATCCACAGCCGCCAGTCGATCTCCCAGTCGGCGTGCTCTTCCTTCACAGAGCCGCCGCGAAGATCCGGCCTGACATCCCACAGCCGGCGAAACGAGATCGACCCCTGGTGAAGGGTCGTGGGCGAGCCGTCGTACTTCACCGATGCCTTGGTGCTCGTCGTCGTCGACAAAACGGCTCTGAGCACGTCCGGCTCGTCCAAGCGCAGAAAGCCCGTGCCCAGGCGGAAATCGCAAGGATATTTGAGGGTGACCCACTTCTTGCCTTTGGGCAGCTTCTTCTTCGGAACGTGCTGCCAGCGCCGCTTGCCGATGCAGACGACGCGAACGCCCGCCTCCCAGAGGTCGGTCGCCACCACCTTGCCATCACCGAACGCGACGACACCCTTGGTCGGCTTGAACCGCTCCCAGCCGGAAGTGGCGCCCGAGTTGAACGTGCTGTACTCGGTGACCCGCACACCGCGCCCTTCGACCAGCTGCCGCTGAATCGCCGCCGCCGGATCCTTGGCGGTGGTGGCCGCGCCGGCGGCGGGGCTGCCGTGAAGTGCCGATGCGGCCACGACAAGGACCACGACCGACGCCCAACGCTTCATCTGGTGATGATCTCCTCGCAGAATGCCCGGCCCTGCCTGCCAGAGCCGAGAGTCGGTGATCTTCTCACGGACAGATCTCGGCGTGATCACAGCACGACAAGGCCTCCTGTAGGAGGATTCTCGTAGGTGGGTGCACCGAGAGGGTGGCATGGGAGCGGACGAGTACGACGTCTTCCTCAGTTACGCCGGCCATGACCGCGAGCAGGCGCGGGACCTGGCGGAGGCGCTGCGACGGGTGAAGCTTCGGGTGTTCATGGACGAGCGGTCCATAGGGCATCACGAGAGCATCACCGGGAAGGTCACCGAGGGGGTTCTCAGGTCGGCCGTCCTGCTCGCCTACTACTCGCGGGCGTACGCGACGCGCCCGGCCTGCCAACTTGAGCTGACCTTCGCGTTCCTGCTGGCCCAGCGGAGCGGAACCGTGCAGGGGCGGATTCTCGTGGTCAATCCCGAGGAGGGCTCGGAGCACGTCGAGCCGGTGGAGTTACGTGACCTCAAGTACCGGCGGCCACCGGTGTCCGAGGACGAGCGGCGGCGCTTCGCCAAGGAGGTGGCGGAGCTGGTGGGGGCGCTTCCCGGGCCGTTGGGCGCGGTCGCGGGCGGCAGGGCGCCGCACTGGTGGCCGGGTGAGCCGCTGCCCGATCGCGGGGCGATCCAGCGGTACGCGGAGCTGTGGCGGTTGCACTCCGCGCTGCACGCGGGCGCGTCGCCGCTGGTCGAGCCGGGGCCGAGGATGGGGGTGGCGGTGGTCTCCGGGCTGCCGGGAAGCGGCAAGACCACTCTGGCCGCCCAGTACGCCCAGGCGTTCGCGGCCGCCTTCCCCGGTGGCGCGCACTGGTTCGCTCTCGACCCCGGTCTCTCCGGCTCCGAAGTGCTGATCGCCTATCGCCGCTTGGTGAGGGAGATGGCCGCCGCCACCCGCGTCCCGCTCGACGGCGTCGATGACGAGCACCTGCGCTCACACCTCGCCGGGCGCGTCAACGAACGGGCGGAGCCGGTGTTGTGGGTCGTCGACCAAGTCCCCGAAGGAGTCTCCGATGACGTGGTGCGGGAACTGCTGATCCCCTCCCGGTACGTCCGCACGGTCCTGACCTGCCGGGAGGACCGGTTCACGGACCTGGGCGGGCCCGTACGCCTCGACGGGCTGCGCGAGGCGGAAGGGCTCGCGCTCCTCAAGGACGGGTACGAGGTCGGGGAGGAGGCCGAGGCGGTCCGGCTCGTCCGCGACCTCGGCGGGCATCCCCAGGACCTTCGCGTGGCGGGGGCCAAGCTGCGGGCGGGCCGCGGCATGATCACCGTGGCGGAGTACCGCCGTGCGGTCACCGGAGCCGCGGACGACGTGCTCGCGGACATCCTGCGCGAACTCGACGCCCCGGCCCTGACGGTGCTCGGGCTGGCGTCGTTCCTCGCTCCGGTCCCGTTCCCGAGCGGCCTGCTGAGCCGGGCGGCGGCGCTGCTGCACGGCTGGAGCAGGCAGGAGACGCAGGACCGGCTTCTGCCGGCGCTGGGGTCGCTGGTCCGCCGGTGTCTCGTGGTCTCGGCGGGCGAGAGCGTGTCGGTTCACGCACGCGTGCTGCGCGCCCTGCCTGACACGGCCCAGCACGGCTGCCTCGCCGCCGTAGGCCGGGCGGTGGCCGAACGCCTGGCCCCGTCCGACCCCGTGGACCTGGCGATCGCCGAGCCCGACAGTCGGCCGGACACACCTGCGGCCGAGGCCCTCGAGCCCGAAGTGGTGGCGCACGCCCGGCACCTGGTGGGCCAGGAGGAACTGCCCGGGGAGATCGCCGAGGTCCTGCTGTCGCGGCTGGCCGCGATCGACGAGCGGGCCGGGAACCACGTCTCCGCCGCCGGGTACGCACGAGACCTCGCGGAACGACGGCGCCACCGCCATGGCCCGGGCGACCCACGCGCCCGCGCGGCCGCCACCCGCGCCGCGCTTCTGCTCGTCACCGTCGCCGACTACGCCCCGGCAGCCGACCTGGCCCGGTGGGCTCTCACCGCTCCTCCGCCACGCACCGAGGTGGGGGCGTTGCATGCGCTGGCCGCCGCGCTCGACGGGCTCGGTGAGTACGCGGAGGCGGAGCCGTACTGGGAGCGGCTGGAGGAGCAACTGCCCAGGATGTCCGACGGACGGGCTGACCGGATGCGCATCGACCGGGCGCGGGCGCTGCGGCAGCGGGGCAGGCTACAGGACGCGACTGCCATGCTGACCCAGGTCACCGCTTCCGAGCTGCCGCAACGCCTGCTGGAGAAGGCGCTGTTGCACGCGTTGACCAGCCGGCCCCGGGTCGCGCGGGCGGCTGCGGAGAAGGCGCTCGCCGGTTTCGAACGCGCCGGGCTGGCGCGGCATCCCCTGGCGTTCGAGGCGGCCGTGGCACTGGTGGACGCGGAGCTGGCGGCGTTCGCCCATCGGCCGATGCCGTTCGGCAAGGTGGACAGAGAGCAGCTCGCCCGGATGAAGGAGCTGTGTGAGGAGTACGAGCGCACGCTGGGCCCCACGAACCCGCTCGCACTGAGCGCAAAAGTGGGCTACGGCATCAACCTGGCGGGCTGGCAGGACGCCGACGCCGGCCGGGAGGTGCTGGAGGCGGCGGACGAGCAGGCCAGCGCCGTCCTGGACGAGCTCCATCCCATCAGGCTGCGCGTCCGCTACGGCCTGAGCTGCGCCGCCCTGCGGGCGCTCGACTTCCCGCTCGTCTCCGAGCACGCGGGCCTGGCCTTCCAGGGCCAGCGGCTGGTACTGGGCGAGCGGCACCCTGACACCCTTAAATCCCTGCTCCAGCTCGGCATAGCCCGCCAGAGCGCCCCGGACGGGCGGGGCGACCCGGAGGCCCGCGAAATGATCACGCAGGCTCGGCGCGGCCTGAGCGAGGTGTACGGGGTGTGGCACGACGAGGTCGTACGCGGCTACATCGCAGAAGCCTTCGGGGCGCTGCCCCGGCCGCTGTTCGACGGAATGATCCAGGCGACGACCCTCGCCTCCAAGGCCCCCGCCAAGGTCCGCCGCGCGCTGAAGGACCTGCTCGGCAGGGAGTGAAGGGGCGGAGATCGGCACGAACCGACGGTGCGGTCAAGAGCCCTGACCGCAGGCGGGGCGGGGGTCGCTGTCCGGGAGGAATCTGGTCCATTCGGCGGGGGTGAGTTCGCGGGCGGCGATGGTGCAGGCCATGCGGATCAGCTCGTCCGGCGCGACCGGCCAGCGCCGGAGCGAGCCGTCGGCGGTCAGCACCATGAGGTGTCTGCCGTCGGTGGTGAAGGCGGGGCGGGGGTGGTCACGCCAGTCGTCGAAGGGAAGGGGGTCGCCGAGGGGTTCGAGGGTGCGGGTGTCCCATAGCCGGAGCGGCTCCTCGGTGGTCATGAGGGCGCCGTCGGGGCTGAGGGTGGCGTTGCCGTTGCCGGTGCGCAGGCTGCGGCGCACCGCGCAGGTCGCGGGGTTCACGAAGCGTACGGTGCGGTCGTCGGAGTTGAGCACCATCGTGTGCGGGTCGGTGGTGAAGTGCAGCGAGCCGGTGGCCAGGGTGTAATGGGCGGCCTGGTCGTCGCAGCCGCCTCTGGACGTGCCTGAGTCCACGTCCCAGATGCGGAGCTGGGTCGTGCTGAGGCCGGCCGCCAGGCGTTTGCCCTCGTGGTCCAGCGCTATGACGGTGTAAATGTGGGAGCCGGTGAGGCCGGTCGGCTGGGCGAAGTCAGGCAACGGGATCGTGGTCACGGCGGTGCCGGTGCCGGTCTCGTAGATCGCCGCCACGTATCGGCGCATTCCCGAGTCGTACCAGGTGCGGGCGAAGCGGCGGCCGTCGCCGCTGAAGGCCGTACGCGTGCCGATGTCGAACGGGTAGCGCAGCACGGCCCTGGACTCGGCGACGGACCAGAGCACGTACTCGCGGCCCAGGGACGCCAGCAGGTGAGCGCCGTCCGGGGAGATCTCCTGGAGTGACGCGCCGCGCAGGCCGGGGACGGGCACGTCGGTGCCGGTACGCAGGTCGCGCCGCCACACGGCCTGACCGGCGTCCTTATGGAACAGGGTGTCCCCGCTCAGCGCCCCGCCGCCGACCGTACGCCGCGCGGTCGGCACGTCGCCGGGGCGCAGCGCGGAGGGCACGTCCCAGATGACGGCCGCGCCTTCGACGCCCACCCCGGCCAGGCGGCGTCCTGAGGGATCGAACCTCGCGGTGTAGATCGTGTCCGGCCGGCCGGGGAGGGCGATCAGGCGGGGTTCTGGCGCGTTGAAGTCGATCAGGTGAACGTCGTCGCCGGTCAGGACGGCCAGGCCGCCGTCCGGGGAAACGGTCGCGTCCCATGAGTCGGTGTCGGCGGAGGTGATGATCTCGTCGGTGGCGAGGTCCAGGACGAGGACGGGGGTGCCGCGGATCACCACGCGACGGTCGCCGGGGCCGAAGACGACGTCGTCCCCGCGTCTCGTCCAGCGGATCCGGGCGGTGGCGGCGTCGAGCAGCGTCTGGCGGCGGGCGTCGTCGCCGGAGTCGGCGGCGACGACGTACTCCCCGGTGGGGCTGAAGGTGAGGGCGGGCTCGGGTCCGGGGGCGCGCCGGGCGCGGCCGAGCACCTCGCCGTCGCGAGTGGCGACAACGATGAGCGTGCCGTCCCGCGTCCAGACCGCGGCCCGGTCGCCGGATGGGGACACGGCCACGGCGATCGCGCGGCCGGGCAGGGCTACCCGCCAGCGGATGCGGCCGCGTGCCGCGTCGTAGCCGCGCAGGTCGTTCCGCTTCGCGCCGGCGACGAGGACGACACGGCTCCCCCGCAGGTGGGCGAAGGCGTACGGACCGGAGATGTCCACGGTCACGGTGCGCGGCGAGCGCGGGTCCCACACGACGGGCCGCTCGGACGAGTTCTTCCCGAGCACCCGCCGGCCGTCCGCCTCGAACAACGTGCCGGGGCGGCGGCCCATCACCCGGCCCGACATCAGGTCCACGAACGCGACCGTGCCGGGTGCGGAGGCCGCCGCGAGAACGCGGCGGTCGGCGCTGGCGTCCTCCGGTGATGCCGGCCGGGCGGGGTCGGCGCTGACGTCCACGGGGGAGGCCGGGCGGGCGGGGGCGGAGGCGACGGCCATCGGGGCCTCGCCGGTCCACACCAAGCGGGCCGGGTCGGTGGCGAGATCCCAGAGCAGGACGCGACCCTCGTTCTCCTCAGCGGCCAAGTGGCGGCCGTCCGGGCCGAAGGCGAGCCGCCGTACGTTCGCGACCTGCTCGTACGGGCTGCGCAGAACCCGGGCCGTGCCGCCGGTGAGCTCCCAGACGTAGATGCGGCCGTCGGCGGGCGCGCCGGCGTCGCCCGCCGCGGCATAGCGGCCGGCCGCCATCCGGCGGCCGTCGGGGCTGACGGCGAGCGTCTGCAGCTCGAAGGGGATCGGGTCGCCCGTACGGATGCGCGGGAACGCGACCACCCCGCGCATCGCCTCGTGCACGGTGGTGATGAGGCTGCTGCGGGCGGCAGGAGTGCCCTCGGTACGCCAGGCGTGCACGGCCAGCAGCAGCGCCCGGTCCAGGTCGCGATCCCGATCGGCCAGGGCCTGACCGGCGAGGTGGCGGGAGGTCGCCTGGCGCAGATTGGCCAGCGCCTCCTCGGCCCGCAGGGCGGCGATCACCGCGGCCACCGCCGTGGACGCGGCCAGCACGGCGAGCGTGGTCACCGCCGCGGCCGCCACCCGGCGGGTCCTGCGGTGCTGCCTGACGTCCTCGCCGTCCAGCTCGTCCGGGTCCTTGCCGTGCAGGGGCGCGGCAAGCTGCACCAGGCAGCCGCGGAATCGCTCGTTGCGCAGGTCCAGCTGGTCGGCCTCGGTGACCCAGCTCAGGTCGAGCCAGAATGGCCGCACCTCATGGACGCCGTGCAGCGCGGGCGGGAGCGCGCGGGAACGTTCCAGGTTGAAGCGGCCGGCGGCGTCGTCCCATTCGAGTGAGCCGCCGGTCAGCACCAGGTGGATGGTCTGCACGCTCTTGTGCGCCAGCCAGTAGCGGATCTCGTCGTTGACGAAGGGCGACTCGACGGCCTGCGGCGACAGGAACACGATGAGATACCGGGAGTCGTCGAGCGCGTCCTTGATCGCCCGGTCCAGTCCGGAGTTCGACGGCATGCTGGACTGATCGCGGAAGACCCGTAACGCCCTCAGCCGGTACCAGGGCCTGGCCAGGCGGTGCAGGGCGTCGCGGACGGCCCGGACGAGGGGCAGGTCCGGCTTCCAGGCATAGGACAGGAAGGCGTCGTAGCGTAACGGGCGCTCATCTGCCGGCACCGGCCATCGCCTCCGGATCTCTCACGCCTGCCAGCTCGCCGAACCCCATCGCGTAGTCGTGGATCCGCCGCTGCACCGTACGCAGCTCGGCGCGGCAGGCGGCGTTGTCCGGCCACTCCGGCTCAGGGGCCTCGGGGTGCGCCTGCTCGAACTCGCGCAGCCGGGGATGCCACTTGGACAGGAACGGCCGCAGCTCCTTGTTGAGCATGGCGATCGCCAGCTGCTCGACGGTCTGGCCTCCGGGCGCGGACACCGAGGGGCGGCTGGCCTTCAGGGTGTCGCGTACGGTGGCGAACAGGCCGTAGAGGGACGAGAGCGCCTCACGGGTGAGCCCCTGGTCGTCGTCGAGCGGCTGGGTGGAGACCCGGGTCGTGGTCTCCACGAACAGCTTCCACGCGACGTCCCTGCTCTCGTTGTTGACCACGAACGTCAGCTCGCTCACCTGCGGGAGCGACAGCTTGACCTCGGTCAGCCTGGCCGAGCGGCTGTAGATCTGGATCACCACGACGCCGGCCATCCCGGCCACCGCGCCGGCGGCGATGTAGAGGCCGCGGCCGCCGATGCTGGTCAACTCGAAGATCACCAGCCCGGCCAGGGCGCCGACGACGGCCGCCGCGACCACGCGCACGATTCGCCCGAACGGCAGGGCGTTTCCGGGGGGCTTCACCGCCACGAGGCGACTCTACATTCGGTGTCGTACGACAACCAGGTGATCGACGAAGCGAGTTGGCTAGGAGACCGCGCGGAGCAGGCGCAGGGCGTGGGCGGGGCGGTTTCAGGCGAGGATGTCCGCGCGGACGCCGAGCACCATGGCGGGGGTGTCGCCCATGCATTCGAGGATGGTCATGGTGGCCGGGCGTACGCGTTCCTGGCGCGGCCGGCGTACGGCTGCCCGCGGCGGGCGGGCCAGGCTGCGCAGGTGCGCCTGCTCGTCCTCGTCGAGGCGCAGCGCCCGCCCGAGCGCGGTGAGCACGGCGTCGGTGGCGTCCCAGCCTGACCCTGTCAGGCGTAGGAAAACCAGGGTCTGGGTACGCCCGCCCGCGACGGCCAGGCTGCGGTGACATGCCCGCAGACCCACGAGTCAGGATGTCGCCCCGGCACAAAGTCGTGCTCACGCTCCTGCTCGGCACCCAGTTCATGCCCACCGCCGACTTCTCCATCTTCAACGTCGCCCCTGCAATGGGTGGCGACCGCGTACGCGCTGCCCGCCGCCGGGTTCACGCTGCTGTGCGGCCGGATCGCCGATTTGGCGGGCAGGCGGCGGATGTTCCTGGCCGGGCTGGTGCTGCTGTGCGCCGCCTCGCTGGGCGGCGGGCTGGCCGACGGTTTGGGCACGCTGCTGGCCGCCCGCGCGGCGCAGGGCCTGGCCACCGCGATCAGCATGCCGGCCGCCCTGGCGTTGATCACCACGACGTTCGCGGAGGGCCCGCTGCGCGACCGGGCGCTCGGCCTGAACGGCGCGATCACGGCGGCGGGCTTCACCACGGGGGCGCTGCTCGGCGGAGTGCTCACCGAGCTGACCGGCTGGCGCGGCGCGTTCCTGGTTGTGCTCAGCGCGCTGGACGATGCCGGCGTGGCGGTGGCCGCCGGGGTCACGTTGTCGGTGGCCGCTCTGGCCGTGCTTCGGCGCGGAGCGAGGTCAGGCGGTCGGGGTTCGGCCAGCGTACGCCGTGGGCCCACCCCGCCCGCTCGAACCAGTGGATGAGCCGCGCGCTCGGGTCGAGCTGCCCCTTGAGCACGCCGTGCCGGGCGCAGGTCGGCTCCACGTGGTGCCAGTTGTGCCAGCCCTCGCCGAGCGTCAGCAGCGCCACCCACCACACGTTGGACGAGCGGTCCCTCGTGCGGAACGGGCGGTCGCCGAAGGTGTGGGCGATCGAGTTCACCGACCAGGTGACATGGTGCACCACGGCGTAGCGGACCAGGCCGCCCCACAGCAGCGCGCTCCACGCGCCCGCCCACGACATCGACCACAGCCCGCCGGCCGCGGCGGGGAGCGCGAACGACAGGACGACGACCGCCGGGTAGGCGGCGTCGAAGCGCCGTACGTCGGGGTCGTCCAGCAGGTCGGGCACCCAGTGCCGGCGGCTGGAGCGCTGGTGGGCGGTGTAGAACCAGCCGACGTGGGCGTGCGCCATGCCGCGCAGCAGCGCGAAGCCGCCGTCGCCGTAGCGCCAGGGCGAGTGCGGGTCGCCTTCGCGGTCGGCGTACTTGTGGTGGCGGCGATGCTCGGCGGCCCACAGCGTCACAGGGCCCTCGACGGCCATGCCGCCGGCCAGCATGAGCGCGATCCGCAGCGCACGGTTCGCCTTGAAGGCGCGGTGGGTGCACAGGCGGTGGTAGCCGATGGCGATGCCGAAGATGCTCACCAGGTACATCACGACCGCGATGACCAGGTCGCGAGGCCCGACGCCCCAGCCCCATGCGGCCGGCACGGCGAGCGCCAGCAGCACCACGGGCAGGACCACCAGCACGATCAGGTACGCGAGGCGGCGGCCGGTGGTGACCGTCACCGTCTCCGCCGTGGCCGGCCGCTGCACGTTGCCTCCCGGGTGGTCAGGGCGATTCAGGCTCCTCATTCAACGGCCACGCCCCTGGCGTGCGGCAATATCCTGACAGTGACGTAATGATTACTCTGAGGAATCAAAATCATGGACTCGCCTGCGGCGCGAAATGGGCGTGGGGTGGTGGTGATCGCACAACGCGATCATCTCGGTACGCTCCGAAACCAGGCGGAAGGTCCACAGAATGGGTGCTGTCGATCAGGCGACCACGGGCGGCCATCTCGAGCGCTACGAGGAGGCGCTCACCAGGGATCCGATGGCCGCGTTCGGCCTGGTCCGCGAGTGGATGCGGACCGACTGGCGGAGCCTGTTCGCCGAGTTGCGCCAGCGGCGCCCGATCTTCGTCACCCCCGCCTTCACGGTGGTGACCCGCTTCGCCGACGTCGTCGAGGTGCTCGCGCACGAGGAGGTCTTCTCCGTACGCTCCTTCGGGCCGCGTCTCGACGCCGCGCTGGGCGGCGCGCCGTTCATGCTGGCCAGGGACGCCACGCCGATGAACTGGCGGGAGAAGGGCCTGATGCAGCTCATGCTCGACCCGCAGGACGCGGGCCGGGTGCGCGAGCTGGCCGGCCGGCTCGCCGACGAGCTGCTCGACGCCGCCCCGCGCGACGGGCGCTTCGACGCGGTGGACGGGCTGTTCCGCCCGGTCGCGCTCGGCGTGTGCGCGCGTTACTTCGGCGTGCCCGGCCCCGATCCGCGGACCCTGGGCGAGTGGACGCGGGCCGTCGTCTCCGACGGCTTCGCCAACTTCCTCGGCGATCCGCGACTCCAGGCCGCGTCCGTCAGCGCGGGCGCCGAGCTGCTCGCCCACCTGCGCGACCGCCTCGCCGAGCTGAGGGCCGGGAACGAGCCGAGAGCCGGGGACGAGCTGCCCGACGACGTGTTCGCCCGCCTCGTCCGGGCTTCGCCGCCCGGCGTGAACGACGACCGCATCGTGGTGAACATGGCGGGGCTGCCGCTGGGCTTCGTGGAGAGCGCGCCGGGCGCCATGGTGGAGGCGGTCGAGCAGCTCCTGCTGCGCCCGCAGGTGCTCGCCGAGGCCAGGGAGGCCGCCGCCGACCCCGAGCGGTTCGACCCGTACGTCTGGGAGGCGCTGCGCTTCAGCCCGTTCTTCAAGCTGCTCCCCCGCATCTGCGAGCGCGATCACGTCCTGGCGGCCGGCACCCCGCGCAGCACGGTGATCCCGGCGGGCACGTTCGTGCTCGCGGCGCCGGCCTCCGCCATGTTCGACGCGGACGTGGTGCCGGAGCCCGACGAGTTCCGCCTCGACCGCCCGCGCCACCATCGGCTGTTCTTCGGGTACGGCCATCACGCCTGCCTCGGCGTGCACCTGGCCGGGCCGGTGATCGCCGAGACCGTACGCCGCCTGCTGCTGCGCCCCGGCGTACGGGCGGCCGGGAGCGTCGAGCGGTCGCTCGGCATCTTCCCCGACGCCTTCCCCCTCGGCCTCGGGACCGAAGGGCGGGAAGGCTGACGATGGCGCAGAGCCGAGCACGCAGCATCGCCACCGACGGCCTCACCAACCGGCTCAGATTCCTGGCCCTGACCAGCGGCCGCCCGCTGTGGGACCTCCTGCAGGCCAGCCGCCCCCTGCGCAGCCGGATCAACGCCTCGCTCATCGACCACGCGGTCCGCGAGATGCCGCCGCGCCCCGAGCCGCTGAGCACCATGGCCGGCTACACCTCGTGGGCCTCGCTGACCGACCGCACCTACAGCGGCAGGCACCTGCCCCCGGTCCCCGCAGGCGAGCGGGAGCGGCCCACGCCCGAGGCCGCCGCCGCCCTGTTCACGCGTGGCGCGTCGATGATCCCGTGCCCGCGGTCCACGGTGCTGTTCGCGTACTTCGCCCAATGGTTCACCGACGGTTTCCTGCGCGGCGACACCAACGTCCCGCGCGACCCGCGCAAGAACAGCTCCAACCACCACATCGACCTCAACCAGCTGTACGGGCTGAACGACGCGGCGACGGCGGCGCTGCGCACGTTCGACGGCGGGCTGCTGAAGAGTCAGCTGATCAACGGCGGCGAGTTCCCGCCCTACCTGTGCGAGAACGGCGCGATCAAGCCGGAGTTCGCGCCGCTGAGCGTCGCCCTCTGGGAGCGGCTCACCGACGCGCAACGCGACACGCTGTTCGCCACCGGCAGCGACCGGGGCAACGGCCAGATCGGCTTCACCCTGCTCACGGTGCTGTTCCTGCGCGAGCACAACCGGGTGGCGCGGCTGCTCGCCCTGGAACATCCGCGCTGGGACGACGAGCGGCTCTTCCAGACGACCCGCAACATCCTCATCGTGCTGCTGATCAAGCTGGTCGTCGAGGAGTACATCAACCACATCACCCCCTACCACTTCCGGTTCACCCTCGACCCGGCGCTGCCGGCGCGGCTCGACCACGCGCCCTGGCACCGCCAGAACTGGGCGTCGGTGGAGTTCAACCTCGTCTACCGCTGGCACAGCCTGGTCCCTTCGCACCTGTCGGTGGGCGGGCGCGAGCTGCCGATGGCCGAGACCTTCTTCGGCAGCGCGCTGATCCCCGGTCCGGGTCTCGGGCGGCTGTTCGAGGACGCCTCCCGTCAGCGGGCCGGCCGCATCGGGCTGTTCAACACCGATCCCGTGCTGCGGGAGATCGACCTGGCCAGCATCGCCGACTCGCGGGCGCTCGACCTGGCCCCGTACAACGACTATCGCGAGCACTGCCGCTTCCCCCGGGTGCGCGACTTCACGCAGATCTCCGGCGACCGGCGGGTCATCGGCGCGCTGCGCGAGCTCTACCGCGACGTGGACGACGTCGACCTGTACGTCGGGCTGTTCGCCGAGGAACCCGGCTCCCCCGAGGCGATCCTGCCGCCGCTGCTCACCAAGATCATCGCCATCGACGCCTTCTCCCAGGCGCTCACCAACCCGCTGCTGGCTCCCCGGATCTTCAACGCCGCCACGTTCTCCCATGCGGGCATGCGCGTCATCGCCGGCACCCGCACGCTGTCGGACGTCGTGCACCGCAACACCCCGGAGGACCAGAAGCCCCGCCTGGTCAGCATGTCCCGGCAGACCAGGCCATGAGCGACGCCGACGCCGCGCGGCTGCGCGCCGCGGCCCGCGAGCTGGTCGACGTCGCGCTCACCATCCAGGACGCGGCGGCGCACGCCACGTCCGCGCTCACCGACGTCGCGTTACCGCACGCCCTGCCCGCCTGCGGGGCGCTGCTGCGGGCCACGACGAACAGCCGGGGGCTCGGGTGGGCGTTCACCGGCGGCGGCCCGCTGCTCACCGCCGCCGCCAAGATCGGCGGCGTGCTCGGGGCCGAGAGTCTGTCCGTACGTGTGCTGGCCACGTCGCTGCGGCTGCGCGTCGCGGCCGTGGCGATCGCCCACCCCGAGCTGACCGGCGACCCCATGCTGGCCCGGCTCATCGACGCGGCCGCCGCCGACCGGGACCTGGAGGCCATACGTGCCCTGCGCGCCCTGCTCAAGGAGCGTGGCGCGGTGCGCGCGCTCAGCCAGCTCGCCCCGGTCTTCGGCGAGGTGCTCGCGCTGCGCGCGCTCCTGGACGAGAACCCGCTCAACGACGCCACCGCCTGGCTCATCGCGACCGGCAAGGGGTACGCCACCGCCGACCCGATCACCGGAATGAGCAACAGGGCCATCGCCGTCCTCGACACCGGCGAAGGCGCCGCCCGCCGGGTCGAGCTGACCGCGGCCGAGTCGGCGCTGCTGTGCACGCGGGGGTCGCTGCTCGGTTTCCTGGGCAACATCAGCGCGCTCGGCACCACGGGACGGGTCCTCATCCAGAGCGTCGAAGGGCCCGACGGGGTGCTCCGCCACGTCCTCCAGGCGCCCGGCATGCGGGCGGGACGTCCCGACAGCGAATCTCCCCAGGACCTGCTCGGCGCGTTCAGCAGCGCCGTCCTGGCGAGCAGCCCCTACAGCCGGGCCCTTGCCGAGGCCGTCGCCGACTACGGGCTGCCGCCCGAGGCCGAGCTGGCGCTGGTCGGGCACAGCGCGGGCGGAGCGGCGATCATGAACCTGGCGCAGGACGCCGCCTTCTGCGCCCGCCACACGGTCACCCACGCCGTGGCCGTCGGCTCACCCATCGACTTCAAGCGCCCCGCCGACCGGCGCACGTGGGTCGCCAGCGTCACCAACCAGCACGACATCATCCCCACGCTCGACGGGCAGGGCGCCGGCACCTGCTTCGACCTGCACCCCGACTGGTACGTGGTGGACTACGGCGACGCCACCCACCTGTTCCCGCTCTGTCACGGCATCGACCACTACCGCGCCAACCTGGCCGACGACCTGCCCGAGGCCCGCGCGGTCATCGACGAGCGGCTCACGCCGTATCGGGGGCGGGTGGTGCGGTCGCAGGCGTACCTGCTGTTCGACCGCCCGCCCGGCCCCGAGGGGTTTCCCTTCCTCACGGTGCCCACCCGTGCCGTCGCCGAGGGCGGCGTCGAACTGCCGATCAGGTGCCATGAGGGTGAGGCGCTCACGGCGTACTTCGCGGCGCATCCGGTGATGGCGGCCGGCCTGCTGGAGGGCGCCGAGGTCGGGCCCGCCGTCCAGGTGGGGGGCCGGGCGCTGGTCGCCGTGCATGTGGCCGCCAACCGGCGCACCAGCGTTGGCGCCTACGGGGAGCTGCAGGTCGGCGTCGTCGTGCCGGGGCCGTTCCGGCGGCGCTTTCCCTTCGTGCCCGATCTGCTGCGGGCGGCTGACCTGCGTCGCTCCGGGAGCTTCCTCGTCGGCACCGCCGTCGACGACCCGGTCGTGGGTGCTCTGGGGTCGCGGTTGTGGGGCGGGGAGACGTACCAGACGCCGCTGACGATCCGGCTCGGGCGCTCGGCTCAGGTCGGCGCCGATCAGATCCTCACCCTGCGCGGGCGGCTCGGGCCCGGGCTGCCGTTGGGCGATCCCGGTGTGGTCGCTTACGCCCGGGAGGCCGGTGTCGTGCTGCGGTCCTGCGTACGGACACGTGGGCCGGCGCGGCTGCACGTGGCTCCCCCGCTGCGGCTGGTCGTCGCGCCGCAGGCCGCCCATCCGCTGGCCGGGCGGCTGCGCGAGCTGGGGCTCGACGGGGCCCGCCCGCTGATGTGCCTGTCCACCGCCGTCCGCCAGTCGCTCCGGGACGCAGCCGTCCCGGTGCCACGGTGAGCCGCCATGTCCCCCGAGATCAGCGCCCACGCCGAGACCCTCCGCTCGGACGCCCGCGCCCTGATCGCCTGCGCCGAGCGGCTGCGCGCGATCGAGGCGGAGCTGCGGGCGGGCGGCGGGGCGCCGGAGTGGCTGCACGCCTCGGTGCGGGCCCATATCGCGGCCTGCCTGGTGGCCGCCGCCGACCTGGAGAGCGCCGCACGCCGCCTGGCCCCCTGATCGCCGGCGCATAAACCATTGGACACGGGCAGGGACGCTCCGGGAGCATCCGCGCTGTGACAGATCCGCTCTCCCCTCGGAAGTCCGTGAGGTTCGTCGAACTGACCGGCGCGGCCATGACGGCCCTCCTGGACGACGACCTGCACCGAGCCAGTGCCGAGGCAGGGGCCGGGCTCACGGCGTACTTCCTCACCGATCAGGCGAAGTGGGTCTGGCGGTACCGGGTCAACCAGCTGGCCACGGACCCGGGGAGCGCGGGGTGGCTCACCAAGGCCGTGGTGGCCGAGCCGGACGGCGTCGTGGTGGGGTACGCCGGCTTCCACGGGCCGCCGGATATATCCGGCATGGTAGAGATCGGCTACTCGGTGGACCCCGGCCATCGCCGCCAGGGGTACGCCAGGACGATGCTGACCGAGCTGATGCGCGAGGCCGCCGCCGCCCCGGAGGTCAGGATCGTACGGGTGACGATCAGCCCGGACAACACCGCGTCCCTGGCCACGATCGCCGGGCTCGGCTTCGCCCAGGTCGGCGAGCAGTGGGACGAGGTGGACGGCCTGGAGCTCGTCTTCGAGGTCCCCGTCTGAACACCTGCCGCGGGTAGGAGTGCGGGACGGCTTCACGCCGGCGGCACCCCGGCGGTGAGCACCCCGGCGGTGAGCACCCCGGCGGTGAGCACCCCGGCGGTGAGCACCCCGGCGGTGAGCACCCCGGTGGTGAGCACGCCGGTGGTGAGCACGCCGCTCAGCCTGCCGGCGCTCCCCCTGCGACGGTCATGGCCAGGTCGGCGCCGGGTGCGGCAGCGGGCTGGCGCCTTCCGGGCGCAGCCCGTCGAAGATGATCGCGAGATAGCGCCGCCACAGGTCAGGGTCCGGTTTCGCCAGGAACCCGACCGCGTGCACCGGTGCGCAGATGAGCAGGAAGATGTCGGTGCCGATGATGTCGGGCCGCACGGCGCCCGCTTCGCGGGCCCGATCGACCAGCGCGCCGATGCTCTCGTGCAGCTCGTCCCTGAGCCTGGTCACCTCCGAGTCGCCCTCCGTGACCGTCTGCAGGAACGCCAGGTCGTGCTGCTGCTGGTTGCCGCAGGCCACGGTGAGGAACTTCAGCAGCGCCGCCCCTGGGTCGGCCGCGTCGAGCAGCCGCCTGGCGAAGGCCGTGAGCTCGGCGAAGTAGTGGCCGACGGTCGCGACGATCAGCTCCTCCTTCGTCGCGAAGTGCGCGAAGACCGTGCCCTTGGCCACCCCTGCCCGGCGGGCGATGTCGGCCATCGAGGCGTCGAGGCCGCGTTCGGCGAACTCGGCCGCGGCCGCTTCCAGGAGCAGCCGGCGGTTGCGTGCCGCGTCCGCGCGCAGGGGGCGTTCAGGCTTGGTCACGACCGCGATTCTAGCAACTTGACCGATAGGTCATGTTTGGGTACGTTCGCCATCATCTTGACCAAGCGGTCATCTTAAGGAGCTGCACGCATGGAACTGCACGGCGCCACCGCCCTCGTCACCGGCACCAACCGCGGCATCGGCCACCACTTCGCCGTCGAGCTGCTGCGACGCGGAGCGAAGGTCTACGCCACCGCCCGCCGTCCCGAACTCGTGAACGTCCCTGGCGCCGAGGTCCTGCGCCTGGACATCACTGACCAGGGCTCCGTCGAGGCGGCCGCCGCGATCGCCACCGACGTCGACGTCCTGATCAACAACGCCGCGTTCACCGCCGGCGGGAACTTCATGACCGGCGACCTCGACGCCATCCGCATGACGATGGACTCGAACTACTACGGCACCCTCTCCATGATCAGGGCGTTCGCGCCCATCCTGGCCCGCAACGGCGGCGGCGCCATCCTCAACGTGCTGTCGGCCGCGGCCTGGACCACGGTCGACGGCAACACCTCCTACGCCGCCGCCAAGTCCGCCCAATGGGGCCTGACCAACGGCGTCCGCGTGGAACTGGCCGCCCAGGGCACGCAGGTCACCGCCCTCGTCCCCGGGCTCATCGCCACCGAGACGATGAAGGAGTTCGCCGCGAACGCCGGCGTCGAGTTCCCGGAAGGCGTCCTGCAGGACCCCGCCGGCCTCGTACGGCTCGCGCTGGACGGGCTGGAGGCCGGCGAGATCGAGATCGTCGACCGCATCGGCGCCGACGCCAAGGCGAGCCTCATCGGCCCTCCGAGCACGTTCGACCTGGAGACCGTCGCCGCCTCATACGGCGCCGGCCCGCTCGGCTGAGGCGGCACCGGCGGGACCGCGCCCGAGCGTACGATCGAGCGCGATCCGCGTGAGCCACCCCAGACCGGCCGTGAACAACGGCGGCCACACCACCGGCCCGAAGCTGTAGCCGACCACCACCACGAGCGGGATCCACACCCGGTGCACGACCTGGTACAGCGGCCCTCCTGGTCGCACCCCGGCCAGCCGCACCAGGTCGGGCAGCACGAAGAACGCAAGCGCGGCGGCCGTGGTCGGCAGGCCGTACTTCCAGCTTTCGAAGATCGCGAACGCCGCGAGGAACAGCCCGAGCGCGCCCCAGGCGACCCTGTGGCCCAGCCCGGCTCGCGGCGGTAAGTCGTTGCCCACGCCCTCACCCTAATGTCGCGAGCTGGCATACTCTGTCCGATGCGTTTGTGGACGGTTCAGCATCGACTCGTGCTTCAGTCGCTGCAGGACCACGGGGAACTGGCCGGAGACTGGGCCAGGGTGCTGAGCCCCTCGTACCGTCCCGCGTACGAGGAGATGGTGGCGGAGATGGCGCGCCGCGGCATCGACTGCGCGGGCCGGCCGCCCCTGTGGGCCTGGCTCGGGCCGGACACCCGCGACGACCGGGTGGCGCTGACGGCGGAACTCCTCCTCAACCCTGAGAGCGAAGAGGATTACGGCCGTTATGTCGTCTTGGACCTGGACGCGCCGGAGGAGTTCGTCGTCCTGAGCTCCTATGGGCGGTGGAACGACTACCTGGAGGCCGTCTTCCTAGGGGACGGTCCGCCGCGCATGGACTGGTCGATCGGCCAGGACGAGCTCGACGAACAGGCCCAAGCCCGTGTCCAGGCGTGCCTTCCGCGCGTGGCGGGCTCATGGGTCATGAGCATCCGCCCCTTGCGGCCGTCGTCACTGGACGAGCCGGAAGACGCCGGCTCAGGGCTGACCCGTTAAGCTCGCGAGCATGCCGGACACCCAGTACGAAGATCTGCTCCGCCACGTGCTCGACACGGGCGCCCGTAAGAACGACCGCACAGGCACCGGGACGCGGTCGATCTTCGGTCACCAGTTGCGCTACCGGCTGTCCGACGGCTTTCCGCTGGTCACGACGAAGAAGGTGCACTTCCGCTCCATCGCGTACGAGCTGCTGTGGTTCCTGCGCGGCGACGGGAACGTCAAGTGGCTGCAGGACAACGGCGTCACGATCTGGGACGAGTGGGCGGGGCCGGACGGTGAGCTCGGCCCGGTCTACGGCGTGCAGTGGCGGTCGTGGCCGACCCCCGACGGCGGGCACATCGACCAGATCAGCGACGTGCTGCGGACGCTGCGCGACAACCCCGACTCCCGGCGCATCATCGTCTCCGCGTGGAACGTCGCCGACATCCCGCAGATGGCGCTGCCGCCCTGCCACGCGTTCTTCCAGTTCCACGTCGCCGGCGGCGAGCTGTCGTGCCAGCTCTACCAGCGCAGCGCGGACCTGTTCCTCGGCGTGCCGTTCAACATCGCGAGCTACGCCCTGCTGACGCACATGATCGCCGACCAGGTGGGGCTCGGCGTCGGCGACTTCATCTGGACCGGCGGCGACTGCCACATCTACGACAACCACGAGGAGCAGGTCCGTACGCAGCTCGCCCGCGAGGCGCGGCCGTTCCCCAGGCTGAGCCTGAAGTCCGCGGACACCCTGTTCGACTACACCTACGAGCACATCGTGCTCGACGGCTACGACCCGCACCCCGCCATCAAGGCACCGGTGGCGGTGTGATCGGGCTGATCTGGGCGCAGTCGGCGAACGGTGTCATCGGCCGCGACGGCACGATGCCGTGGCACCTGCCGGAGGACCTGAAGCACTTCCGCTCCCTGACCGCGGGCACGACCGTGCTCATGGGCCGCCGCACGTGGGAGTCGCTGCCGCCGCGCTTCCGTCCCCTGCCGGGCAGGCGCAACCTCGTGCTGTCGCGCACGCCGCAGGAGGGCGTGGACACCTTCACCGAGCTGAAGGAGGCGCTCGCCGCGGCGTCAGGGGACGTGTGGGTGATCGGCGGCGCGGCCGTCTACCGGGCGGCGCTGCCCCTGGCCGGCCGCATCGTGGTCACCGAGATCCGGGAGCCGTTCGAAGGGGACACGCACGCGCCGGACGTGGGACGCGCGCCCGACTCCGTGGGGGCGTGGCAGGAATCGTCGACCGGCCTGCACTACCGCTTCCTGACCTGGGGCTGAGCTCAGCGCCGTCCGCCGAACTCCCAGGCGTGGACCTCGATGCCGGCGTACCGGTCCGGGTCGAGGAGCGTGCGGGCCGCCTGCCGATCCGTCGCCCGGACCAGGGCCGCCGTGCCCAGCCAGGTGGCGCCGTCGTCGGACAGCAGCGGCCCGTAGGCGATCAGGTCGTCCGACCGGCCGGGCGGTGGCTCCTCGGCCTCGCCCGCGCCGAGGCCGAGCACGAGGTAGCGGTTGCCGCCCTCGCGGCCGCCCGGGAATTCCCACATCGTACGGCCCAGCAGGTTGCGCCAGCGGCGCACCATCACGTCGCGGTAGACGCCGGCCTGGTAGTTGGGCTCGTCGAAGGCGAACGTCCGCGCGGCGGCGGGGCCGGGCAGATCGATGATGTGCACGCTGCCGGTGGCCGTCTCGCCGTCGAGCGTGGGGCCGCGGGCGATCAGCTGTGCGTCGTAGCGGTCCATGTAGGACCAATGCTCCTCCACGAACTTCTCACGGAGGGTCGCGGAGCCGGGCCGGTCACGGTGATAACAGAAGAATTCCATGTCGCGCTCGATTATCGTCCGTACGGGCGGCGTCCTGCGATGAGTTATCCCGCTCCGACGGGTCTCAACCTCCGAGGACATCATGGTGAAACGTACGGGAGGCGGCTCGTGAGCGTCATTCCTGGAGATCGCAGGACCTTCTACCAGCTGCTGGGCAACACCGTGCTGGTGTCGGTGGTCAACAGCACGGCCTGGTTCGCGATCACCTTCTACGTCTATCTGCAGACGCGGTCGGTCTTCGCCACGGGCGTGATCTCCGGCATCTTCCTGGTGATGACCGCCTTATCCGGCATCTGGTTCGGCAGCCTGGTCGATCACCATGCGAAGAAGACGATGATGCAGGTGTCGGCGCTGGCCTCGCTCCTGCTGTACGCCGGGACGCTGGGCATCTACCTGGCGGTGCCTGAGGAGACGTTCACCGATCCGGGCAGTGTCGTTCTGTGGGTGATGGTCGTGCTGCTGATGGTCGGCGTCATCGTGGGCAACATCAGGACGATCGCGCTGCCGACCCTGGTCACCCTGCTGATCCCCGAGGAGGGCCGGGATCGCGCCAACGGGCTGGTCGGCAGCTCGACGGGAGTGAGCTTCCTGGTGACGTCGGTGTTCAGCGGAGCGCTGGTGGCGATCGGCGGCATGTACTGGGTGCTCGTCCTGAGCCTGGCGGTGCTCGCGGTCGCCCTGCTGCACCTGGCCGTCGTCCGCGTACCGGAACGCCCGGAGGTCTCGGAGGACGAGCCGAAGCGGTCGGTGGATCTGCGCGGCACGATGCGGCTGGTCGGGGAGGTGCCGGGGCTGACGGCCCTCATCCTGTTCTCCGCCTTCAACAACTTCCTCGGCGGCGTCTTCATGGCGCTGATGGACCCTTACGGGCTGTCGCTGGTGCCCGTGCAGGTGTGGGGGTTGCTGTGGGGTGTGCTGAGCACCGGGTTCATCGTCGGCGGGCTGCTCGTCTCGCGGACCGGTCTGGGCCGCAACCCGGTGAAGGTGCTGCTGCTCGTCAACCTCGTCCTGTGGGGGGTCACGCTGCTGTTCCCGCTGCGGTCGTCGATCGTGCTGCTGGCCGTCGGGATGTACGCGTACATGCTGCTCGTCCCGTACGCGGAGGCCGCGGAGCAGACGATCCTGCAGAAAGTGGTCCCCTATGAGCGGCAGGGGCGGGTCTTCGGGTTCGCGCAGAGCGTGGAGCAGGCGGCGTCCCCGCTGACCGCGTTCCTGATCTCCCCGATCGCCCAGTTCGTCGTCATCCCGTTCATGACGGACGGCGCGGGCGCCAGGTCGATCGGCGACTGGTTCGGCACGGGCACCGACCGGGGTCTCGCCCTCATCTTCATGGCGGTCGGCGTCATCGGCCTGATCGCCACCGCCGTGGCCCTGCGCAGCCGCCCGTACCGGCGGCTCAGCCACCGCATCACGCGACCGGCGACCCCCGAGCCGAGCCTGCCGTGATTGTCGGCGGCGGTGGCCATACTTCGCTGCGGCGATCAGGCGACGGCGCCCGCGCGGTCAGCGTGTTCTGGAACGTCGATGCGATGGGCAGGCTGATGTACGCCGCCTACGGCACCGTCGTCACCGAGGTCGACCGGCACCGTCCCGGCGAGCCCTGGGGCAAGACGCGCCACGCCTGCTGCTGAGTACTCGGCGACGCCTGGCCGGAGCTGCGTGCGCAGCTCAAGGACATGGTCGCGTGAGTTCTGTGGCGGGACGGGTGCGGGGCCGTCCGGCCCCGGTCACCCCCCTGGCGGTTCCGTCACGTGCGTGCCCGATCACCGTCCTGGCCGCCGCCGATGATCGCCTCGGCGGCGTGCTCGGCGATCTCGGCCGGGCTCGCTCGCAGCAACGTGTTGATCAGGCGGAGATTGACGGGCCGGCTCTCCTCGAGGTCGGGGCCGATGATGCTGGCCGTCTGCGGGGCCGTGCCGGTGAAGGTGACTCTCATGCGCCAGTGGTGGCGCTCGACGGCGACCACGGGACCGGCGCCGGACGCCACCTTCCATCCGTGGCGGCGCGCGCGTCGGGTTAACGCCTCAGGATGCATGTGATTGTCTTCCTCGTCGTCGTGGTGGACGCGGCGGCGGAGCGGGTCACGCTCCCCCGCCTGCGTGCGGGCAAGAGGTCCGGGTCGAACGCGATACCCCCGTCGTCGGTGGGTGCACCGGGCACGCTCGTGTCGTGCCCGGCCTCGGGACGCTCGGGAAATGCCGGACGACCGTACGCCTACGCGGGCGACGGTGCCGGGGGGTGGCCACTCCCCCGGCCATGGAAGGGATCGGTCGGGCGCGCCGCGATCGCCGGCGGTCGTGCCGCCGTGGGGGGCTTGCGCGCGGCCCGTTGCTTGCACCTCGTTTCGGTGACCTCCCCTGCGACTTCGCTGGTACGTACGAGAATCCGGTGGCCGGTTCCTCGCACCTTCCCTAAATGGGATGGAAGTAGCAGGGCCGATGGTTCCCATCCGCGCAATCTTGCCGTGACAACCTGAAGAAGACCTTACGACTGGATCTGCTGCCGCTGAGCCGCCCCGCAGGACAGCGGGGCTCCAGCCACTAGGGTGCGGCCACCGGCGCGACGAAACATCTTCCTCGGGCCGCACCGGTTCGACGACCTCGCGGAGAACCTCGGCATCGCCCGCAACCTGCTCACCCGCCCGGCGCGGCGGCCTCACGTCCGAGGACGGATGACCGCGGTCACGACTTGAGGGCGAGCTGCTTCCTCGATCTTCCGGGGAACACGACGACCAGGTGCTCCTCCTCTCCGCCTTTGGTCACCCGTACGTATACGCGCAGCCGGTAGCGGCCCTTGCCCTTGATCGCGAGGTTCGGCATCGGCGCGCCCGCGCCCACTTCCCCTCCGTCCTTCTCCGGAACCGTGAGCGTGCCGCTGCGGCTGCTGATCGGGACCTCGTGCACCGAGTCCCACCCGGCGGTCCGTGGCGGCGGCGCCTTGCGGAACGCCTTCACTGTGATGCACACGTCGCTGACGTCCGCGGCGTGCCCGACGAGCACCGTGCCGGGGGTGACCCCGAGCCCGGTCTCGTTGCCCTTCTTGTAGAGCTCGTCCATCGCGTCCTCGCCCGTTCCCTCGTCGTCGGCGGAGTCGGTGACCACGTAGCCGGGGTCGCCGTCGACGAACAGGAAGTAGTTGGCCGTGGCCTGGACGACGCCCTTGGTCCTGGGCCACGGGTCACGGCATCTGGCGTTCTTCTCGGCGACGTAGTCGCGCGCGTCCGCCTACAACTGCTCGGAGGAGCGCAGCAGGTGAGGCTGGGTTTTCGCGACGATCTCGGGGCAGACGTAGACGAGGTCCCAATCGTCGACGCCCCAGGCGGCCCGCGCGCTCCCGGCCTGCCGCAGGAGCGCCTCCTGCTCGGCACGGTCCTTCGCCCGGCACAACGCCCGCCCGTACGCGAGGACGGCCTTGTCCGGCATGCTGTCAGGGAACATGGGCGGCTGCCCGAAATCCCTGTAGCGCGCCAGGCACAGGAAGACCGGCTCGCGTTCCTCGGGCTTGAGGTCGCCGAAGCTGGGCCGGCCGTAGCAGTCCGGCGACGCGCCGTCGAAGGTGTGGCGCGCGTTCTGCTCGGGCTGGATCACCACGACCATCGGCACGACGAGCACGGCCGCCAGCGCGACGCGATGCCCCCACCCCCACCGCCGCCGCGAGGACGCGGTCACCGGATGACCGTCCGCGACGGGCATATCCCGCGCGGTCGCCGCGTTCCACACGACGCCGAGGAGCCCCAGCACGTGGCTGACGACCATCGACGCCAGCCAGGCGCTGGTGAGCGGCTCGAAGAAGCTGTTGATCGGGAGGTCGAACGCGAAGGAGGTCAACGACAATCAGCCCACGATCAGGGTGCCGCGACCCCACCGGCCGTCACGCCGCTGCCCGACGACCGTGAGAACGGTCGCCGCGACACAGACCGCGATGTAGATCCACCAGGCGACGTCGTTCCAGTCGACCTCCCAGAGGTCGAGTTCGATGAGCAGGCCCTCCGCCATCACCAGGATCTGGATCGCGAACATCACCCCGGCCGCCGCCCGCAGCACGCGCGACCGCCAGCGGATGACGAGCAGGAGGAGGACGTCGATCGCGGCCCACAGGACGAGTTGAACCGCCGCGCCGACCTCGTCGGGCAGCACCGCGAACGGCCACCACAGGATGAGGCTGTACGCCACCGCCAGGTAGAGCAGCCTGCGCAGCGCCCTCTCCCGGCCGCTCAGCGGTCCCGGCCTGGGGGCACGCAGGATCAGCCACAGGAACAGGGCTTTGATCGCAGCGGCGACGAGCAACGTCACGATGGTCACGGTGCCGTACGGCTCGGGCTGGACGTACGCGACAAAAGACGGTGGCGACCAGACGACGGCCGTCCAGAGCCAGAACTTGTCGCGCATCAGGCCGACGACCGTGGCCACAAGGAGCAGACTTACTGATCCGATCCTGATAATTCGCCATAAATGATCTTTGGACACGAAACGGGAGCTTAGCGGTCCGGTAACCCAAAAATCGCCTCAACGAAACGAGCAACCCTTATTACTCGAATTCGAGTTAAGGCATCAACGCGGGCTGGACGCTCTGAACGTTGTGCATTCTTTTGTGGACGAGCCCGTGGTCACCGTTCTTCGATCAGGTCCTAGGTTCGGAACCAGGCTCGGTCACCTTCGATGTGCAGCAGGAACTCGGCGACGGCGCCGCGTGGTGACACCAGGCTGACCGCCGCCGCCACCTCGTCGTATGCCGCCTCCCATGCCTGCGAGTCTTCGCCGATCTCCTCCAGGAGCCCCAGCTCCCGCTCGAAAAGCGGCTTGACCTCGGCGAAGACGGGGGTGGCCACGAAGCCGCCATAAGCCCAGGGCCAGTCCACGTCGTCGACGGTGATCTCACCGCACAGCTCGTCGCCGCAGAACAGACGCCAGGCATCCGCGTCACGGCCCACAACCATCCGCCTCCCTTCAGGTCGGTCGTCACCCTAACGATCACGACCGACAAAACCGCGCGGAGGCGTATCGAGGCCGGTGCAGGGAGGTGAGACGGGTTCGCAGCGTCATCCGGGGATGAGGATCGGAGCTCATCTCCGGACTGTCCGCCTCCTTCTGGCTTCTTTTCTGCCTGCGTCGCTTGTTTCTCCTGGCAGGGCTTCCATGTGCCACCGTCGTTGGACGACGATCTGATCGGAGCAGAGTTCCGAGCCGAAGGGGGTTCAGGTGCCGGGGGCCAGGCCGTTGCGGAAGGCGTACGTGACCGCCTGGGCGCGGTCTCGTACGCCGATCTTCGCGAACAGGTTGTTGATGTGGGTCTTCACGGTGGCCTCCGAGATGACCAGGCGGGCGGCGATCTCGGCGTTGGAGCAGCCTTCCGCGATCAGCTCCAGCACCCCGGCCTCGCGCTGAGTGAGCCCGTCGGGAAGGGGCACGGGGGCGGGCTCGACCGGCGGACGGGTGCACTGCACGCTCGGCACGGAGGTGGGGACGGGGCCCGTTACGGCCTGGGCGAGGGATTCGGCGTCGGTGTCCTTGGTGAGGTAACCGCGAGCGCCCGCACGGAGAGCCGCGAACACCAGCTCGTCGTCGGAGTAGGTGGACAGCACCACGACGTCGGTCTCGGGGTGAGCGGTGCGGATGCGTCGGGTCGCCTCCACGCCGTCGAGGAGCGGCATGCGCAGGTCCATCAGCACCACGTCGGGCCGCAACTCGGCCGCCAGGCGGACCGCCTGCAGACCGTCACCGGCCGTGCCGACGACCTCGACGCCGGGTACGAGCCCGAGCAGCAGCACCAGCCCCTCACGTACGACCGTCTGATCGTCCACGACGAGCACGCGCACGCTCACCACTGATCCACCATCCTCTTGCCGTCAGCCGAGAGACCACTGAGGCCCTCGACGTGCCGCCGCGCCACCGCCCTCATCCCGGCACCCGCAGCAGCACGGTGAAGCCGTCCGCGTCGGCGCACGTCTCTAACGTGCCGCCGATGAGCGCCGCGCGTTCGCGCATGCCGATGAGGCCGTAGCCGCCGCCGGGCGTCGCGGGCGGGGCGGGGTGGCCGCCGTGGTCGCGCACCTCCAGCTCGTTCCAGCGGTCCACGCGGCGTAACAGCAGCTCGGCCGTGGCCCCGGGGGCGTGCTTGCGGATGTTCGTCAGCGCCTCCTGCGCCGTACGGGCGATGGCCAGCCGTGCCTCCGCGCCCGCCGCCAACGCGCCGTCGTCGATCGACACCGCGCACTCCCTCCCCGTGGCGGCGCGGAACTCCGCCGCCAGCCGTTCGAGCCGCTCCCGCAGCGGCAGGTCGTCGCCGCGGAGCGTGTCGAGCGCTCTGCGGGTCTCCTCCAGGCTCGCCCGCGCGAGCCCGACGGCCTTGTCGACGCGGTCGAGCGCGGTGACCCGGTCGCCGCCCTGTTTCAGCAGCATGCGTACGCTCTCCAGGTGCACGATCTGCGCCGATTGGGCGTGGGCCAGGATGTCGTGCACCTCGCGGGCCAGCCGGGCCCGCTCCGACAGCACCGCCTCGCGCGCCCGCGCCTCGGCCACCTCGGCGGCCTGCCGCTTCGTGGCGATCTGGCTGGCGAGCAGGAACGCGAACACCGCACTGTAGGCGCTCCCCGCCGCCAGACCCCAGGCCGTGCCCGCTTCCCGGACCATCACGTACGTGGTGAGCGGCATGCCGACGAGCACCAGCGTGGTCAGCGCCATCGCAGCGCGCGGCCGGGTGCGGAACGCGGCGGTGAAAATGGTGACGAAGCACAGGGCGATGCCGGTGTAGGGCTCGATCAGGTTCATGGCGAACGCGCCGGCGATGGTGACCAGCAGCAGCCAGGCGTTGCGCCGCTGGTCACCTCCGGCCAGCGCCCACAGGCAGGCACCGAGCGCACCGACCGCCACCGGCAGCACGAGCAGGGCGGCAGCCACGGTGGAACGCGTGACGACGATGCTGACCGGCCCGTAGGCGAGGTAGAGCACGAGCAGCACGGCAAGGACACGCGTCAGTGGCCGCCCAGGAAGGACCGCACGCAACACGGAGAGGACGCGAACCGCCGGGCGGCTGGCGGCATCGTCGAACACGGGACGAGCACCACCGCCGGACACCGAACGAGCGGCATCGCCGGGCACCGAACCGGCCACCTCCTCGGACGCCGAACGAACGGCATCGCCGGGCACCGAACCGGCATTACCCACGGACTCTGGACAAGCGGGGACGTCGCCAAGTGCCGGACTGGCGGAGGCGTCGGCGGGTGCCGGGCCTGGGGTGTTGCGGGGGGCTGGGGGGCTGGGCGTGGCCACGAGGTCACGGTAGCCGGGCGCCGGGCTCGGGTCATCAACCCACGGGTTGAAGCGGGTTCCACCCGTGCTCTCATGCGGCGGGCCGGCCCGTTCCCCAAGCTGAACGTGTGACAACGATCAGTGTCGAGCACGTGAGGAAGTCGTTCGGGAAGGTCGTGGCCGTCGATGACCTTTCCTTCAGTACGCCTCCCGGAGCCATCACCGCCTTTCTCGGCCCCAACGGGGCAGGCAAGACGACCACGCTGCGGATGATCCTCGGCCTGGTCACCCCGGACGCCGGGCGCGTGACGGTCGCCGGGCGGCCGTACCGCGCGCTGGAGCAGCCGTTGCGGCAGGTCGGTGCGGTGCTGGAAGCCACCGCCTTCCATCCCGGCCTCACCGCCGAGGCGCATCTGCGGGCCTTGGCGATCGCGGCCGGGATCGACGAGGCGCGGGTCGGTGAGGTGCTCGGCCTCACCGGCCTCGACGGTGCCGGGGGCAGGAGGGTGCGGGGGTTCTCGCTGGGCATGCGGCAGCGGCTCGCGCTGGCGACCGCGCTGCTGGGCGACCCGGGGCTGCTGATTTTGGACGAGCCGGCCAACGGGCTCGACCCGGCCGGCATGCGCTGGTTGCGCGGGTTCCTGCGCGCGTACGCGATGGACGGTCACGGCGTGCTGGTCTCCACGCACGTGCTGGCCGAGGTCGAGCAGATCGCCGACCACGTGCTGATCATCGCGGCCGGCCGGCTGCGGTGGAGCGGTCCGATGCCGGAGGCGGCGAGCCTGGAGGAGCTCTACCTGGAGGTGGCCGGATGACCCGCTCAGGCACCATGGCCCGCCCAGCTCTGACCGGAGGTGGGCCGATGGCCCGGCTTGTCCGTGCGGAATTGGTCAAGGCCGGCGCCAATCGCGTCACGTGGATCCTCGCCGCGATCGCGCCCTTCTTCTGCGTGGCGTGGGCGGTGCTCATCGTCATGCTGGCGCCGCCGGACGGGGCGCCGGCGCCGGTCGGCGTGTACGCGATGGCGCAGCAGGCGTACGTCTTCACCCTGATTCTCGGCATCCTGGGCATGTCCGGCGAGTTCCGGCATAAGGCCATCGCCTGGTCCTTCCTCGTCACACCGCGGCGGGGGCCGGTGGTGACGGCGAAGCTGGCCGCGTACGGTTTCATCGGCCTGTTGGTGGCGCTCGCATCGGCGGCGGCGACGGTCGTGGCGGGAGTGGCGCTGCTGGCGGTCAAGGGACTGCCGGTGTGGAGCGCGGACGTGCCGCCCGCGCTCGTGGGCGGGGTGCTCGCGACGGCCGGGTACGCGGTGTTCGGGGTGGCCCTGGCCGTCCTGGTCAGGAGCCAGGTCGCGGCGGTCTTCCTGGCCGCCCTCATCTTCACCTACGGCGACTACTTCCTGGGCTGGCTGGCCCCTGGCGTCTATCCCTGGCTTCCGACGGGGGCCGCCAGGGCCGTGGGCTCGCTGCCGATCGAGACGGCGACGTTACTGCCCGCGTGGGGCGGGGCGGTGGTGTTCGCCGGGTATGTGGCGGTCATCGTGGTGATCGCCCGGCTCGTCACGCTTCGCCGCGACATCACCTGATCAGGCGGACGACGCGGCCGATCTTCTCGCGAGAATCAGCGGGCTCGCGCGCGTTGGTTCGTGCCAGGATGGAGTGCGGCGAGGGTCCCGGAACCGAGGAGCATGGATGCCTGCTGCTGACATGAGCGACCTGAACGACGTCTCTGACGGCAGCGGGCTCTGGTCCGCACCGACGACCCTGCGGGCCCTGATCGGGGCCCAGCTGCGGCGGCTGCGGGAGGCACAGGGGATCAGCCGCGAGGAGGCCGCGTTCCTCCTCCGGGGGTCCAACTCGAAGATCAGCCGCATGGAGGCCGGGCGCACCGGGTTCAAGGCGCGTGACGTGGCCGATCTGCTGACCCTGTACGGCGTCACCGACGACGGCGCCCGGGCCAGCCTGCTCGCCCTGGTCGAGCAGGCCAACGCCCCGAGCTGGTGGCAGGAGTACCGCGAGGCGATCCCCGACTGGTTCGAGCCCTTCCTGGGGCTGGAGCAGGACGCCTGCCTCATCCGCGCCTACGAGGTGCAGCTGGTGCCCGGCCTGCTGCAGACCGAGGACTACGCGCGGGCGGTCATCACCCAGGGCGCGAAGAACGCCGGGAGCTACCGCGTCGAGCAGCGGGTGGCGCTGCGGATGCGCCGCCGGCGCCTCCTGACCAGGGACGATCCCGCGCGGCTCTGGGTGGTGCTGGACGAGGCCGCGCTGCACCGACGCGTCGCCGGCGAGGCGATCATGCGCGCCCAGTGGGAGCACCTGGCGAAGATGAGCGAGTTGCCGCACGTCACCATCCAGGTGCTGCCGTTCGCCTCCAGCGACTGCGCCGGTGGGCTCGGCCCGGTGACGATCCTGCGCTTCCCGCAGCAGCAGCTGCCCGACGTCGTCTACATCGAGCAGCTCACCACGGCCCAATACCTGACCAAGAGCGCCGACGTGCTGCCCTACCACGCCCTGATGGACGAACTTGGCCTGGCGGCGCTGCCGCCCGAGCAGACCGCGGGCTTGCTCCGGGAGCTCGCCGCCGCGAGGACGGGCTGAGCGGCGATCGAGGATGACGGGCGGGCGGCGCCGGCGGCGTCCACCGGCTAAGGTTTGCGGGCCACGCCGCAGTACGCGTCCACTGGCTCGGGCGGGCCGCTGACCGGCTCCCCCTCCGAACGCCACTGTGATACCGACACCACGCCGGGCTCGATCAGGTGCAGACCGGCGAAGAAGCGTTCGATGCGCTCGGGTGTGCGCAGCTCGTAGCTGTAGACGTGGCCGTCGTCGCGCAACTGCTCGGCCTCGGCCGCCGCTTCCGGGTTGACCGTCTTGGTGCCGTCCTCGATCATCAGGTAGCTGCCGGAGGGCAGCACGTCCATGTAGCGCTGGATGAGCGCGTAGGCGTCGTCGTCGTCGCGTACCGTGCCGAGGACGCCGAGCAGCATCACCGCGGTCGGGCGGGTGAAGTCCAGGGTGCGGGCCGCGCGGGTGAGGATGTCGTCGGGGTCGCGGACGTCGGCCTCCAGGTAGTCGCAGCTGCCGTCGGGGTGGCTGGTCAGCAGGGCGCGGGCGTGCAGCAGGACGACGGGGTCGTTGTCGACGTAGACGATGCGTCCGGCCGGGTCGACGCGCTGGGCCACCTCGTGGGTGTTGTCCTCGGTGGGCAGGCCGGTGCCGATGTCGAGGAACTGGCGGATGCCCTCCTCCTCGGCCAGGTGCCGGACCGCGCGCCGCAGGAACGCCCGGGTGTGCACCGCGATCTCCTGCATGCCGGGATAGTGCTTCTCGAGCATGTCGGCCAGCTCTTTGTCGGCCGGGTAGTAGTGCTTGCCGCCTAACCAGTAGTTCCACGCCCTGGCCTGGCTGGGTCGGCTGGTGTCGATCCGGCTGAGCGGGGAGTCGTCGGTCACGGGCTGCTCCTTGTCAGGGTGA
The DNA here is from genome assembly GCF_040677005.1 of Nonomuraea sp. NPDC049421. Classification (NCBI taxonomy): domain Bacteria; kingdom Bacillati; phylum Actinomycetota; class Actinomycetes; order Streptosporangiales; family Streptosporangiaceae; genus Nonomuraea; species Nonomuraea sp. NPDC049421. The sequence goes on along the minus strand of NZ_JBFAQA010000020.1, from coordinate 30,421 downwards.
GGGGTGCCGTCTTGTCGGCATTTGCCTGTTCTACCAAGCTGGGGTCCTCCTGTCAGGGGTGGGAGGAAGCCGATGACCGTCCTCTTGTCAGGGAGGGGAGGCGAGCGAGCGGGGCCCTGCCGGCTGGGCGGAGCGTAGGATCGCGGCTGTGATCGTCGACGCCGATGAGGTCGTGGGGCTCGCGCAGCGGTTGGTGCGGGTTGACTCGTGTAATCCGCCCGGTGACGAGGCTCGGGTCGCCCGGGTGCTGGTCGAGGTGGCCGGAGCGGCGGGGCTGGAGGTGCGGGCGGATGAGGTGGCGCCCGACCGGACCAACGTGACCATCCGGTTGGCGGGGGCCGGGGAGGATTCGCGGGCTTTCGTCTACTGCGGGCACCTCGACACCGTGACGGTCGGGTCGGCTGCCTGGGCGCGGGATCCGTTCGGTGCGGAGATCGCGGACGGGATGTTGTGGGGGCGCGGGGCCGTGGACATGAAGGGCGGGCTGGCGGCGATGCTCTGCGCGATGGTCGCCATCAAGCGGTCCGGTCGCCGGCTGCCGGGTGATGTGGTGCTGCATGCCCTGGTCGGTGAGGAGGTCGACTGTGCGGGGGCGCGACGGCTGCTGGCGTCCGGGGGCATGACCGGGGCCGGGTGGATGGTGGTCGGTGAGCCCACCGGGATGCGGGTGGTGGTCGCGCACAAGGGGTGTGTGCGGTTGCGGGTGGTCGTTCGCGGGACGGGGGCGCACGCGTCGCGTCCCGATCTCGGGGTGAACGCGATACTGAACATGGCGCAGGTGCTGCCTGAGCTGGCGGCGGTCGATGTGTCGGGGCCGCCGCATCCGTTGCTCACCGGGGCCACGTCCACGCCGACCGTGATCAGTGGGGGTAGCGCGCCGAACGTGGTGCCCGACGCCTGCGCGGTGGATTTCGACATCCGTACGGTGCCGGGGCAACACGCCAGGGAGCTGGCGGCGCGCTTTCAGGCCGTGCTGGATGAGGCCGCGCGGCGTGACCCGGCGTTCCGTGCCACGGTCGAGGTGACCTATGACCGTTCCCCGATCTCCACACCAGCTGATGATCCGCTGGTCGGAGCCGTGCAGGGGGCGGCGGATGAGGTGCTGGGGCGCCGGCCCGAGGTCGGCGGCGCCGCCTACTTCACCGACGCGTCGGTGTTGCAGCCGCCGACCGGCGTCCCGACGGTGATCTTCGGGCCCGGCGACGTCTCCTTGATGCACCAGACGGACGAGCGGATCGGCGTCGGCGAGCTCGCCGACGCCGCCCGCGTCTACGCCGCCCTGCCGTTCACGGTGTGGTGACCGTCGCTTCGGCCTGCCAGCAGTGGGTCCAGTGGCCGTCGCCCAGCTCCGTACGTCCCGGCACCTCGGTCGTGCAGACCGGCAGCGCGACCGGACAGCGCGGGTGGAACCGGCAGCCGGTCGGCGGGTCGATGAGGCTGGGCGGCTCGCCGTGCCGCTTCCCCTCGGGGGCCGCCATCCGGTCGGGGTCGGGGGCCGACTCCAGCAGCAGCTGCGTGTACGGGTGCCGCGGCGACTGCGTCAGCTCCTCGCTGGGCCCGCTCTCGATGAGCCGCCCCGCGTACATGACCGTGATGTCCTCGGCGAAGTAGCGGGCGCTGGCGATGTCGTGCGTGATGTAGAGCAGCGCGAGATCGTTGTCCCTGGCCAGCCCCTCCAGCAGCCGCAGGACGCCGAGCCTGATGGAGACGTCCAGCATGGACACGGGCTCGTCGGCGATGAGCGCGACGGGACGGACGGCGAGCGCCCGCGCGATCGCCACCCGCTGCCGCTGCCCGCCGGACAGCTCGTGCGGCATCTTGTCCATGAACTGCTCGACCGGCGTGAGGCTGACGCGTTCGAGCAGCTCGGCGACCTGCTCGCGCTCCTCGGCGTCGGTGCGGGCGTGGCCGTGCAGGCGCAGCGGCCTGGCCAGGTGGTAGCGGACGCGGTGGAAGGGGTTCAGGGAGGCGAAGGGGTCCTGGAAGATGAGCTGGACCTGGCGCCGGTACTCCTTGAACGCGGCCCCGCGGTGGGCGCGTACCGGCTCGCCGCGCAGCAGCACCTCGCCGGACGTGGCCGGGTAGACCTGGGCGAGCAGCCGCGCGACCGTGCTCTTGCCGCAGCCGCTCTCCCCGACCAGCGCCGTCACCGAGCCGGCGCGCAGCGCGATCGAGACGTCCTCGACGGCCCGCACCGGCGGGCGTTTGCCGAAGCGGCCGCGCGGGCCGCGGGCGGCGGTGAAGTGCTTGGTGAGGTTGCGTCCTTCCAGGACGTTCATGTCGGTGTTCATGACAGGCCCCTCCCGTCGTTGAGCAGGCACGCGACCTCGCCGTCCGTCCCGGCACGAAGCACGGGAAGGGTCTGCGAGCACTCCTCGAACGCCTTGCCGCACCGGGGGTGGAAGGCGCAGCCGGGCGGCGGGGTGCGCAGGTCGGGCGGGGTGCCGGGGATGCCGAGCAGCTCCTCGCGCGGCCCGCGCAGGCGCGGGAAGGAGCGCAGCAGGCCCAGCGTGTACGGATGACGCGGCGACCGGTGCAGCGCCTTGGCCGTGCCGGTCTCCACGACCCGGCCCGCGTACATGATGGCGATCCTGTCGGAGATCTCCATGAGCAGCGACAGGTCGTGGGTGATGAAGACGACCGCGAAGCCGTACTCCTCGCGCAATGCCTTGATCTCGGCGAGGATGTCGCGCTGCACGACCACGTCGAGCGCGGTCGTCGGCTCGTCCATGATGATGATCTCGGGGTTGAGCGCGAGCGCGATGGCGATGGCGGCGCGCTGGCGCATGCCGCCGGACAGCTCGTGCGGGTAGGAGCGGCGGCGGTCGGCGCTGATGCCGACGCGTTGCAGCAGCTCCACGGCCCGCTCGGTGCGGTCGGAACGGGACATGCGGGGCGCGTGGATGCGCAGCACGTCGTCGATCTGGGCGCCCACGGTGCTGACCGGGTTGAGGGAGTTCATGGCGCTCTGGAAGACGACGGCCAGCTCCTTCCAGCGGAAGGCGCGCAGCTCGTTCCTGCCGAGGGCGAGCACGTCCACGGCGGTGCCGTCCTTGCGGTGGTAGACGACCGACCCGGAGGTGATGGTGGCGGGCGGGCGCAGCAGCCGCGCCACCGCGTTGGCCAGCGTGGACTTGCCGCTGCCGCTCTCGCCCGCCAGGCCGAGGATCTCGCCGCGGCGCAGGTCGAGCGAGACGCCCGACACCGCGTGCACGGCTCCGGTGCCGGACAGGTAGTCCACGCCGAGGTCGCGGACTTCCAGGACGTTCATGCGCGTGCCTTCCTGGGGACCTTGATCGTGCGCAGCCGCGGGTTGGCGATCTCGTCGATGCCGAAGTTCACCAGGGCGAGGCCGGTGCCGATGAGCGCGATGCACAGGCCGGGCGGAATGAACCACCACCAGGCCCCGATGAGCAGCGCCTGCCCGTTCTGCGCGAAGTACAGCATGCTGCCCCAGCTCACGGTGGACAGGTCGGCCAGGCCCAGGAACGACAGCCCGGCCTCGGCCAGGATCGCGGCGACCACGGTGGCCAGGAAGCTGGTGGCGATGACGGGCAGCAGGACCGGCAGGATCTCGAAGAAGACGATCCGAAGCGGCCCTTCGCCGCTCGCCCTGGCGGCCTGGACGAAGTCGCGGCGGCGTACCGACAGGGTCTGGGCGCGCAGGACGCGCGCGCCCCAGGCCCAGCCGGTCACCGCGATCACCACGGCGACCGAGGCGACGCCGCGCTGCGGCAGGTAGCCGGCCAGCACGATGATGAGCGGGAGCGCGGGCAGCACGAGGAAGATGTTGGTGAGCACGGACAGCGCCTCGTCCACGGCGCCGCCGACGTACCCGCCGACCAGGCCGACCGCGACGGCGAGCACGGTCGCGATGAGCGCCGACAGCACGCCGACGCCGAGCGAGACACGGGCGCCGTAGACGAGCTGGACGAGGATGTCCTGCCCGGTCTGGGTGGTGCCGAGCCAGTGCTCGGCCGACGGGCCCTGCAGCCCGGCGTCGCTGGTGGCGGCGGGATCGGCGCCGATGAGCAGCGGCCCGAACACGGCCACCAGCGCGAAGAAGACGAGGATCCCGGCCCCGATCTTGATCTTCATTCCGACTCCTGCCTGGTCCGGGGGTCGAGCACCACGTACGCCAGGTCGGCCAGGAAGTTCGCGACGAGCACGGCCAGCGAGATGACGAGGAAGATGCCCTGCATGAGCGGGAAGTCCTCGTTCTCCACGCCCTTGAGCAGCATCGAGCCGATGCCGGGGTAGGAGAAGACGATCTCGGTCAGCACCGAGCCGCCCACCACGAAGCCGAGCGACAGGGCGAAGCTGGTGATGTTGGGCAGGATCGCGTTGCGGGCGGCGTAGGCCCACATGACCCGGCGCGAGGTCAGGCCCTTGGCCTCGGCCATCACCACGTAGTCCTCGCCGAGCGTGGTCACCATGACGTTGCGCATGCCGAGGATGCGGTCGGCCATGGAGGCGATCACGATGGTGATCGCTGGCAGCGCGGCGTGGTAGAGCACGCTCTGGATGAACTCACCGTCCCAGCCGGGCGTCACCTCCAGCCCGTACGCGCGGCTGACCGGGAACCACTGCAGCGTCACGCCGAAGACGAACACCAGCGCCAGCGCGACCCAGAAGTACGGCACCGCGTGCATGAACGTGGCGGCCGGCAGCACCCCGTCGAGCCAGGTGCCGCGCTTCCACGCCATGATCACGCCGAGCGCGGTGCCGATGAGGTAGCTGATCAGCGTGGCGACGCCGACGAGGCCGATCGTCCAGGGCAGGCTGTCGGCGATGACCGTGGAGACCTCGGTGGGAAAGAACGTGATCGACCGGCCCAGCTCGCCGTGGGCGAGGTTGACCAGGTAGTCCACGTACTGCTGCCACAGGCCGGCGTCGCTGATGCCGAACGCCTTGCGCATCGCGTCGATGGCGGCCGGCTCCACGTTCCCCTTCATGCGGGCGACCAGGAGCTCGACCGGATCCCCCGGCATGAGCCGGGGGATCAGGAAGTTGAGCGTGATGGCGGCCCAGGCCGTCAGGAGGTAGAAGCCGAGCCGCCTGGCCAGGAACCTCACGTGCCGGCCGGCTTCAGTCTCAGCAGCACCACGGCCGCGTCGGGCGAGGTGTAGGGCGACGGCATCGCGTACGGGTCCTGCTCGGACGGCCAGCCGACGTACTTGTTCGTGCGGTACTGCGCCCAGGACGGGCTGTAGAACAGCGGCAGCGCGGGCAGCTTCTCCACCATGATCTTGCCCAGGCCCTGGGTGGCGGCCTGCTGCTCGGCGAGGTCCTCGGTGGCGGCGTACTCGGCGATGAGCTTGTCGGTCGTCTCGTCCTTCCAGCGCTCGTAGTTGCCGGTGGCCGGCTCGCCGACGGGCGTGGCCAGCTTGCCGTAGAGCAGCGTGCGGAGCTGGAAGTACGGGGTGGGCCCGGCCTGGGTGCCCCTGATCGACAGGTCGTAGTCGCCCTTGCCGACCTTGGAGACCCAGTCCTGGAAGGCCACTCCCCTGGTCTCGACGGTGATGCCGATCTTGGCGAGGTCCTCGCGGATGAGCTGCGCGGCGTTCACCCAGTCGGTGTACGGCGACGGCACCAGCAGCTGGAACTTCAGCTGCGCCGGGTCGATGCCCTTGAGCAGTTCCTTGGCCTTGGCGATGTCCACCTTGAAGGCGGCGTCGCGGTACTCCTCCGGCACGTACGCCTCGCCGCCCGGCATCGTCACGCCGGTCGGGTGGGCGACCGTGGTGTAGCCCCGCTCGGCCACCTTGACGATCTTGTCCCGGTCGATGGCGAGGCTGATGGCCTGGCGCACCTCGGGCTTGCCCAGCACCGGGTGGGTGAGGTTGGGCAGCAGCGTGACCAGGCCCTCGGGCGGGAAGAAGTACTTGTTCTGCTCCGGCTTGCCCTGCACGTAGATCTTGTCGATGTCGGGCACGAACGCGCCCGCCCAGTCGACCTCGCCCTGCTGCAGCGCGGTCTGCAGGGCGTTGGCGGTGTAGGCGGGGAAGCGCAGCACCGGCACCTCGGGCTTGCCGGGCTGCCAGTAGGACGGGTTCTTGACCAGCTCGTACAGCTGGGAGGAGAACTTCGACAGCGTGTAGGGCCCGGTGCCGACCGGCTTGGGGTTGGTGAAGGTGGCCGGGTCGTTCTCCTTCTCCCAGATGTGCTTGGGCACGATGGGCGAGTTGCCGGCGATGTCGTACAGCTTGGCGTAGGAGGTGGCGCCGAAGTCGATGCGCACCTTGTCGGGCGCGAGCACCTCGGTGCCGGCGATGTCCAGCGCGCTCCTGTTGAGCGAGGCGTGCTTCTTCAGCATGTCGAAGGTGAACGCCACGTCGTCGGCGGTGAACGGCTGCCCGTCGGACCACTTCACGCCCTGCCGCAGCGTGAACGTGACCGCCTTGCCCTTCTTCGACCACTCGTGCTCCAGCGCCAGCCAGGGCGTGATCTCGCCCGGCTTGAGCTTGTTGAAGTACATGAGGGTCTCGTGGATCATCCCGCTGGTCCCGAAGTTCACGCCTTCGAGGTGGTACGGGTTGAAGTCCTCCTGGAACGTGCCCGCGTCCACGGCGTGGATCACCAGCGGCGGCGCGCCCCCGCTCTTGGCCGTGCCGCCACCCCCGCCACCGCCGCCGGAGCAGCCCGCCAGGGCCAGCGCGAGCGCGGCCGCCATCGCCAGTGTCCTGCTCACTGGCCTCATCACCGGTCGTCTCATGCCTACGCCCCCTTGCCGAAGTACTTCGTGCGCAGCTGACGCGAGCCCTTCGGCGCGGCGAACGCCTGGGCCCGCTCGAACCCGGCCGGCGCGCCGCGCACGATGGTCAGCGCGCGGTAGTAGTCGACGTACGGGAAGCCATAGGTCTCGCCCCTGGCATAGGCGTAGCCGGTGATGGCCTGCGACCAGATCTCGTACGCCTCCTCGCTCAGGTCGACGAACGTGTCGGGCGCGAAGCCGTCGGCGTCCTCCCAGTTGTCGGCGTAGTAGAGCTCGTTCGCCCAGTAGGCCTCGTGCTCGCGCTCCAGCGTCTTCAGGCCGCCGTAGAAGCGGGCGTCCTCGACGATGCGGTGGGTGCGGGCGTGGTCCTTGTGGATCGACGCGCTCCAGTGCGTGAGGATGACGTCCGGCTTCAGCTCCCTGATCAGGTCGCCGACGCGCATCTTGGTCTCGTCGTCCTCGGGCAGCAGGCCGTCCTCGTAGTCGAGGAAGCGCACGCCGGCGCCGATCCTCTCGGCGAACGTCTCGGCCTCCTCGCGCTTCTGCTCGGCGTAGTCGGGAACCGTCATGCGGGGGTGGCCGCGCTCGCCGAGCGTCAGGTGCAGCAGCGTCGCGCGGTCGCCGCGCAGCACGTGCTGGGCGAGCACCGCGCCCGCGGTCAGGTCCATGTCGCCCGCGTGGGCCCCGATGGCGAGTACGTGTGTCATGCGGATCGCCTCATCACGTGGAACTTTCTGGTGATCTCGTAGCCGGCCTTGGTGTAGAGGTGGCCTGCCGGGCTGGTCGCGCCGGTCCACAGGAACCAGGACGAGTGCAGCCCTTCCGCGCGCATCCTGGTCATGGTCAGGTGGAGGAGGATCTTGCCGAGACCGGTGCCGCGCAGGCCGGGGTCGACGCCGAAGGGGCCGAACCGCTCGGGGATGCCGCGGTAGGCGGCGTACAGGGCGAAGCCCACGATGTGATCTTTCCTTGCGATCACGATGCGTGCGGGGTCGCGGTGCTGCCTGATCGCCTCGCCCCAGTCGGGGTTGAAGGCGTCGGCGGCGAACCTGATCAGCTCGGGCAGCTCGCCGGTCTCGGGGCTGCGGAAGACGTAGCCCTCGCGCTCGCGCTGCCGGCGCAGGTCGTGCACGTCGGGCGGGGTCTGGTAGCCGACGAGCGTGCGGTCCATGGCGACCGGCGAGTAGAGCGTCTGGAAGCCCAGCTCGCCGAGCAGCCGGAACCCGGCGGGGTACAGCTCGGCGTCCGCGCCCGGCAGCACGTAGTTGGGGGTGTAGGAGGAGAACTCCACCTTCGTGCGGCCGTGGCCCTCCAGGAACGCGACCGCCTCCTGCAGCAGCCGCCGGCCGAGGCCACCGCCGCGGTGCTCGGGGACGACGAAGAAGAACGGGATCCAGCCGACGTCCGGCTCCAGGCCGGTGCCGGGCGCTAACGGGATCAGGCGGCGGACGGCGTACGCGCAGCCCACCACGTCGTCCCCGTCCACGGCCACGCGCAGGCCCTCGGGGTCGAAGTTGGGGTCGAGCAGCACGCAGTCCCTGAACCAGCCGGCCGTGGTCGGGTCGGCGGGCATGCTGTGGTTCCAGGCTTCGACCAGGGGGGTCTCGTCGCCTGGCTGGAAGGGGCGGAGGGTGACCATGGGGGGAGCGGTCCTTTCACCTTTCGGCACTCCCGCCACAGCTTTCCCAGTGTCAACGGCCCAGGTCAAGGAGATTTAGGAAGAAATTTTCTAACAAGTCGTTCATGTGGAAGATTGTTTTCAAGTGCGGTATCTATGGATGTCTGCCGTGGGACGCCCGGCTCCGCGACCGCATGCCGAGCGCACGTTGAGCGATGAGTCGATCTTGGATACCGTGCTCGCGACGGCTGCTCGAGGCTTTGCCGACCGCTGGCAATGCTTGCGGCCCTGCTGGCTAGGTGTCCCCTCGGAGCGTGAGAGGGGACATCCATGTCGGACATGCCGTTCAGATCGCTTTTCGGAGAAGACCCGTTCAGAGGGTTCGAGGAACTCACGGGGCGCGTGTTCGGCGCCATGGAGGGCTGGCCGCCCTCCCGGCCGGGCGTCCAGCGCGTGGACGTCGGCCGGCTGCTCAGCGCCTCGGCCAGGGAGGTGCTGCGGCAGTCCGTCGAGCGGGCGGGGCAGCGCGGGGCGCCCGACCTCGACGTCCTCGACATCCTCGGCGCCGTGATCGACACCGACGCCACCCGCTCGCTGCTGACCGCCGCGGGCGCGGACGTCGAACGGCTCCGCGAGCGCATCGGCGACCTCGCGACGCCCGGCGAGGCCACCGAGCCGCCCACCACGCTCTCGCCGGCCGCCAAGCGCGTCGTCCTGGACGCGCAGCGCGTCTCGCGCGCGCTCGGCTCCTCCTACATCGGGCCCGAACACCTGCTGCTCGCTCTCGCCGCCAACCCCGACTCCGCCGCCGCGCGCGTCCTGAGCGAGCAGGGCGTCTCGGCCAACGAACTGCAGCAGGCCGTGCTGGCCGGCGCGATGTCCCGTCCCGCCGACACACCCCGCCGCGGCGACGGCGACACGCCCTCGCTCGACGAGTACGGCCGCGACCTCACCGAGGAGGCCCGCCAGGGCCGCGTGGACCCGGTCGTGGGCCGCGAGGACGAGATCGAGCAGGCCATCGAGGTGCTCTCGCGCCGCACCAAGAACAATCCGTGCCTGATCGGCGAGCCCGGCGTCGGCAAGACCGCGATCGTCGAGGGCATCGCCCAGCGCATCGTGAACGGAAGCGTCCCCGGCCCGCTGAAGGACCGGCGGGTCATCGCGCTCGACCTGACCGGCATGGTCGCCGGGTCGAAGTACCGGGGCGAGTTCGAGGAACGCATCAAGAAGGTCATCGACGAGGTACGCGCGCACGCCGACGAGATCATCGTCTTCATCGACGAGGTGCACACGCTCGTCGGCGCCGGCTCCGCCGAGGGCGGCATGGACGCCGCCAACATACTCAAGCCCGCCCTGGCGCGCGGCGAACTGCACGTCATCGCCGCCACCACGATCGACGAGTACCGCAAGAACATCGAGAAGAACGCGGCTCTCGAGCGCCGCTTCCAGCCGATCCTGGTCGCCGAGCCGACCGTGGAGCAGACGGTCGAGATCCTCGCCGGGCTGCGCGACCCGTACGAGGCGCACCACCAGGTCCGCATCACCGACGAGGCCCTCGACGCGGCGGCCAACCTCTCAGCCCGCTACATCACCGACCGCTTCCTGCCCGACAAGGCCATCGACCTGATGGACCAGGCCGCCGCCCGCGTCAGGCTGCGCGCGAGCACGCCCGGCGACGACGTGCGCGAGCTGGAGGAACGCCTGGAGTCGCTGCGCCGCGACAAGGACCAGGCGGTCTCCGCCGACGACTTCGACCGGGCCAAGGAGGTGACCGCCCAGATCGCCAAGCTCCGCCCCGAGTTGGAACGCGCCCGCCGGCACCGCGACAGCGCTCCGCAGGTCATGGTGGAGGACGTCGCCGAGGTCGTCTCGCGCCGTACCGGCATTCCCGTCACCCAGCTCACCGAGCAGGAGCGCGACCGGCTCATGCGGCTGGAGGAGCACCTGCACGAGCGGGTCATCGGCCAGGACGAGGCGGTCACCGCCATCGCCGAGGCCGTCCGCAGGGCCAGGGCGGGCCTGTCGGACCCCAACCGGCCCATCGGCAGCTTCCTGTTCCTCGGCCCGACGGGCGTCGGCAAGACCGAGCTGGCCAGGACGCTGGCCGCCGCGCTGTTCGGCGGCGAGGACCACATGGTCCGCATCGACATGAGCGAGTTCCAGGAGCGGCACACGGTCTCGCGGCTCATCGGCGCGCCGCCCGGCTACGTCGGCTACGAGGAGGCGGGGCAGCTCACCGAGGCCGTACGCCGCCGCCCGCACTGCGTGATCCTGCTCGACGAGATCGAGAAGGCCCACCCCGACGTGATGAACATCCTGTTGCAGATGCTCGACGACGGCCGCCTCACCGACGGCCAGGGCCGCACCGTGGACTTCACCAACGCCATCGTCATCATGACCAGCAACATCGGCGCCGAGCTCATCCTGGAGGCCACCGGGGACGTCTCCGAGCTGGAGGACCGGCTCATGGACCTGCTGCGCCGCACGCTCCGTCCCGAACTGCTGAACCGCATCGACGAGACGATCATCTTCAAGCGCCTCGAGCGCGAGCAGCTCCGCCAGATCATCGACCTGCTGCTGGAGCGCACCCGCGGCCGGCTGCGCGCCCAGGACATCACGCTGGAGGTCAGCGACGCCGCCAAGGACTGGCTCGCCCAGCGCGGCCATCAGCCGGAGTTCGGCGCCCGCCCGCTGCGCCGCGCCGTCCACCGCGAGCTGGACAACCGGCTGTCGGCCATGCTGCTGACCGGCGAGGTGGCCAAGGGCGGGAAGGTCACGGTGGACGTCGAGGGCGACAAGCTCCGGCTCAGGGCCACCAACACCGAGCCGGCCGCCTGACCGCCACAGGCGGCCGCTCTCTGGGGAAGGCCGTTGTCTCACCCCTTGGGCGGCCGCCCGGTGGCCTTGCGGATCGCGTCGTCCAGCCGGTCCCCGGTCCGCTGCCCGGTCCGCTGCCCGGTGCCCTGCTGTGGCGCGGGGGTGGCGCGCAGGGCGGCGCCGCAGCGGTCGGTGGTGCGGATGAGGGTGGCCGGCGCCGGTGGGGCGGGCCACACCCACAGGTGGTACGCCTCGCGGGGGTCGTCGTGCACGGCGTCGAAGTGGCGGTCCCGGCCGCGTACGCAGGCGAGAACCCGGTACCATCCGGGACCCTCCGCGCTGAGCAGCGGGACGGCGGGCACGGGGCCGTTGTCGGGGGAGTCGAGGCGGAGCCGGCCGCGTGGCGCGTGCACGCTCGCCTCGACCACGTCCTCCCAGGAGGCGTCGATGTCGCCGGGCGGCCCGGCGAGCGTGAGGGTGACGTGGACGGTGCCGGTGTCGATGCCGGTGTAGAGGAGCGCACCGGCCGACATCACGATGATCAGCCCGTTGGAGTAGTCGGCCGTCTCGATCGGCAGGTCGCCGTCGTCCAGCAGCCCGAAGGCGTGGTCGCTCACGCGCACGCCGGCTGACGCGTCCATCTCGCCTCCTTCGCGAGCGGGCCCTGCGGCGCCGGGCACGGCAGGGCCCCATCGAGCTTCAGCAGGATGTCACGTGCCCACGGTGACCCGGAAGGGATCGCCGTCCAGGACGCGCTCACGGCGGAAGAACTGGGTGTTCAGGCCGCCCTGCGCGTTGTTCTCGGTGGCTGTGATCATGCACACGGACACGCCGGTCGGGCCGGTCTGGCCGGGCAGGTTGAAGTTGCAGCCGTCGAACGTCCGCCGCGTGCCGCCGGAGCTCAGCCCTTCGTACGAGCGGGCGATCGGGTACTCGTCGCAGCTCAGCCCGCTGATCGACGGGGCGTCGCCGCAGGCGAGGCTGCGGTTGGTGTTGATGATCGTCTCGTTGGTGGTACGCGTCAGCGGCGCGTCGAAGGTCGCTCCGGGAAGCCCGGACGCCTGGGCGCGCGAGACGTGCGAGGCCAGCGACGGGTAGAGGCTCTGGCTGTAGACCAGCTCGGAGGCGTACCACGGCACGACGCAGCCGATGGCCGCCCGGCCGGCCGTGGCGTTGTCGCAGCGGATCTCGCTCATGTCGAAGCCGATGCCGGCCGGGGTGTAGGTGCCGTTGGTGAACGTGAGCGACCAGGTGGTGGTGCAGGCGCCGATCGCGCCGGGGGCGGTGGCGGTGGTGCTGAAGTACGACTCGCCCTGGATCCAGGTGCCCAGCGGGGAGATCGGGCGGGACGGGAAGGTGGCCCCGGCCGTGGTGCAGGAGCCGCTCGCGGTGGTCGTGCCCGACAGGCTGGCGGCCAGGGCGTCACCCCAGCCCTGGTAGGCCGACAGCTCGATCTGGTGCCCCCAGTCGGGCAGGTCCGTGGAGCTGTAGCTGTAGTTGATGACGTTGAGCGACGCCTCGCCGGTGACCGTGCGCACGCCGTTGACGACGCGGTACGTGGTGTAGAGCAACCCGGTGATCTCGCACGCCGAGGTACGCAGGGCCCACACGCCGGTGAAGGCGTTCTCGATGCACCAGTCCGGAATCGGCAGGATGTCCTTCACCTGCGCGCGGGGGCGCTGCTGGGTGAAGGGGGTCTTCGGGGTGACGACCTGGAGACAGGCGGCCGTTTCGCCTTCCTTGGGCGTCGGGCAGGCCGGGGTCTTCTGCTGGACGGCCTTCGTGTCCTTCTTGCGGGCGGGCTGGTCGGAGCCCTCAGTGGGCTTGGATGAGGCGAGTCGTTGGGGGGACGGGGGTGCGGCGGCCGAGGCCGGGGTGGTGACGACACTCAGCAGGGCGGCTGCGCAGGATAAGACGGCCAGGAGGGATCGTGCGCGCATGTGGGTAGACACTCCCTGTTTGCGGTAAGTGACCCACGGGCGGGCGTACTTGGGCGAGCCCCCCGCCCGTGGCTGCTTCGGCGCCCACGATTATGTGTTCGACTTTTACCCCAAACAACCCCTTGACTGACATGCACACTGGAAGTAGGGGATAATTGTCATTTCCCGATTTTTCGGGGTATTTCAGCAGGTCAGCCCTTTGGCTGGGGAGCCGATAGGAGGGTTGCCGCCTGCCCGTAATTGGCGTGTCCGCGGCTCACAGACGAATGGCCGGAAGTGCCGTCGAGCTCACGCGCGCCGCACGCGGTAGTGGTAGGCGACGGCCTTCGAGGGGAAGGTGCGCGATTCGACGAGTTCGAGCTCCACCTGCCGCTTGTCCTGCGGGAAGTACGGGATGCCGCCGCCCACCAGCACCGGGTAGACGACGGCCCGGTACTCGTCGATCAGGCCGGCCGCGGCGGCCTCGGCGGCGAGGGTGGCGCCGCCGATCGCGATCTCCCCCTCCCCCGGCTCGGCGCGCAGCCGCTCGATCTCCTCGGCGAGACTGCCGGAGGCCAGGCGGGCGTTGCCCCGCACCTCCGGCAGCGTGGTGGAGAAGACGACCTTGGGGAGCGGGTTCCAGAGCCTGATCCATTCGCGGGTGTCGTCGTCGATGGACGGCTCCTGGTCGGCGGTCTCCCAGAAGAGCATGGTCTCGTACAGCCGCCGGCCCATCAGGTGGACGCCGACCTTCCGGATCTCGTCGATGTGGTGGCGGAAGATCTCCTGGTCGGGTTCGGCCCAGTCGAAGCCGCCGTCGGGCCCGACGATGTAGCCGTCGAGCGAGACGCCCATCGAGTACGTGACATTGCGCATCAGAGTTCCTCCTCGGCACCGTTGCTTCCGGAGTATGACTCCCTGGAGCCGGGGAACTCATCGCGCCTCAGCGCACGGATCTCGTGCGGACGCCGTTGAACTCGAAGTCGTAGACCGTGTGGTTGACCTGGAGGCCGTCCACGGCGCCGACGAACGCGTTGTCCCTGCCCTTGGAGATGCCGAGGCTGAGGCTGATCACCGCCTGGGGCAGCTTCTCCTTGAGCCGGCGGAACGAGCACGGTGACGCCTGGGTGCAGGTGATGGCTCCGCCGGTGCTGCCGGTCGCCCACCACTTGCTGTTGTCGGCGGAGGCGTCGTACTGCTGCCAGACGTTGGGACGGGGCTCCGACGGCGCGGACGGGCCGGTCGAGGCGTTCGGCAGGTAGACGAGGCTCGTGTACTCGGCGGAGCCGACGTTGGGGTCGGCCTCGATGGTGATGTTCGGCAGACTGACGCCGGTGAGGCTGTCCATGCCGGCGAACACCCAGTACTTGAGCTTCTTGATGGACGACAGCGGCTTGTCCGCGTAGAGCGTCTCGTTGCCCCAGGCGATCTTCTCGGTGCCGCTGCCGACGATGATGCCGAGACTGCCGCTTCCGTACGGCGGGGGCTGGGTGGCCGCGAACGCCGTGGCCTCGGTGCGTCCGTAGGGGCCTTCGCGCAGGACGGCGCTCGGCGAGCCCAGGGTGTTGCGGCCGATCACGCCCCACCGGCTGGCGGGGATGATGCCGGGAAGCGCCGCTTCACCTGCCGCGCTCCTTTGCGGCGGCGCGTCGGCATGCGTGACCAAGGGTGTGGCCAGCGCCAGAGCCGCCGCTGAGATGATCAGGCCGGAACGCCGGCCGCGAAATGTCCCCACGAATCCCCCCACAAAACGAAATTGCCTCGAATTCTCGCGCATATCGGACATACGGGTGTGCGGGTCCGATGATGAGCGCGGAACCTGTCATTTCCTGGGGAAACGCGCATCAATCGCGGCGGCCGGTGAATTGGCGAGGAGCTTAATCGGGTACGCCACGGCGTGGCCCCCGGCCATTACCGGGAACCACGCCTTCGGGCGTTTTATCGGGAGAAGGTGGCGCTGTGCAGGTCCACCGGGTTGGCGGCGTCGCCGGTCGTCACGCCGTACACGGCGGTGAAGGAGGAGCCGGTCGCGACCAGGCCGGTGTAGTCACCGAGCAGGCGTCCGACGCTGGTCGCCGGGAAGGCGCGGGTGTCGAACGGGCCCTCGATGTGCTGCTCGCGCCACGCGCCGGGCTGCGTGCAGCCGCTCGCGCAGGTCACGGCCCACAGGTCGGTGGGCAGGTCGGGGCCGGAGGTGTTGTTGCGGAAGTCGTAGTACGTGACCGCCACGGTGCCCGTGCGCGACACCGCCACCGCGGGAACGGCGGCCGAACCCGTGGGCGTCCTGTCGATGCGTACCGGCTTCGACCACGTACGCCCGCCGTCGGCCGAGCGCGCGTAGGCCACGTGGAAGGTGCCGTCGGCGTCCTGGCTGGGCCAGGTCGCGTGCACGACCTGGGTGCCCGGCTGGGCGGCGAGCAGCGGTAGGGCGGCGTTCCTGATGGGGTCGCCCGAGTCGTCGGGGTCGGGGATGCGGGGGCCGACGGCCATGGGAGCGGGCACGTCCAGGGTCTTCGACCAGGTCCTGCCGCCGTCGGTGGAGCGGATGACCTGGGTGAAGCCCTCGTCGATGGTCTCGTGGTGCATGCCGATCAGCAGCGTGCCGTCCGGGAGGGCGACGAGCTGGGTGCCGATGACGCCGCTGTTCTTCGGCACGTCGAACACCTTGCCGGTCGTCCACGTACGCCCGTCGTCGGTGGACTTGGCCAGGTAGACGGGCTGGATCCAGTTCGGCTCGGCCTCGGTGGACTGGTCGTCGATGCGGTCCCACACCGCGTAGACCACGCCCGGCCGGTAGGGGTCGGCGGTCACCGAGGGCCGGTCGTTGAAGAAGCGCACCTTGTCGTCGCGCTGCAGCGTCACCGGCGGGCCCCAGGTCCTTCCGCCGTCGCCGGACCTGGAGACCAGGATCGCGGTCACGTCGCCGGCGCGGGACATCGACAGCGACGCGGCGATCGCGGCCCCTGACGGGGTGACGGTGACCCAGTGGTCGGTGGTGACGTCGTAGTCGCCGCCGTTGGCCGCCGTGCCGCCGTTGCAGCGGGAGAAGGCGGGCAGGTTCCTGGAGGTCGTCCAGGTCCGGCCGGCGTCGTCGGAGACGGCGGCGAGGGCGCCGTTGCTGCCGTACCGGTTCCAGCGGTCCTGCTGGAAGACCGTGACCAGGCGCTGGGGGCGCCTCGGGTCCGCGGCGAGCGCCGGGAGGACCTCGGTGTTCGGGTTGAGGACGTAGCCGTCCGTCGGGGGGCCGCCGCAGTCGGCGGGCAGCGGGCTGATGCCCGAGACCGGCCGTACGAGGGCCGGCCTGGCGCCCGTGTCGTCGGCCACCGCCGGCTGGGCGAGCGGGGTGGCGGTGGCGAGGAGGACGGCAGTTGCGCTTAACAGTGCCCTGGGGCGTCGGATCACGAGCTGGTTCCTCATTCCGTTGCGGTTTCCGGCAGGAACCTTACAACGGCAAGATCAACTTTGTGGGGAAATGATCATAAATGCTGCTGACCTGGACGTAAGCGGAACCCACCCCTTGACTACGCCGAGCGGTCCGGAGTGGGCAAGCCGAGCATCTACCGGGCCGTCGGCTCGAAGGACGAGCTGGCCGTGGCGTACCTGCGGGAGAAGGGCATCTCGCCGCAGGAGATCATCGAGGCGGTCCGCGCGGCCTGCCCCGGCGATCCGCGCGCGCAGCTGCGGCGCGTGGTCGCGGAGATCGCCGAGGCCATCGCCGCACCCGGGCATCGCGGGTGCCCGCTGGCGAACACCGTGGTGGAGTTCCCCCAACGTGCCCATCCGGTGCGCGTGGCGGCCCAGGAGCAGAAGCAGCGCTACCTCGAGCTCTTCACCGAACTCGTCGAGCCGCTGCCCCTGGCCGATCCCGGGCGTCCACTGACGTTCTGCCGCCCGAGTACGCCGAGCGGTTGATCCGCGATCGGCGTTCGGTGCGCGCGTTCCGTCCCGATCCCGTGCCCGACGACGTGATGCGGGCCGTGTTCTCGCTGGCCGGCGCTGCGCCCTCGAACAGCAACACCCAGCCGTGGAGCGTCGAGGTCGTCAGTGGGGCCGCCCGCGACACGCGCTCAGCGCGGCGCTGCTGGCGGCTCACGCCCGTGGGGCGCTGTCCACCGACTTCCCTTACAGCGCCGACCTCTACACCAGCGTTCACGCGGCCGGTGCGGGAGCAGCTCGGGGTGCGTGATCACAGGCTGCTGTTCGGGGTCTCCTTCGGGTATCAGGATCCCGACGTGCCGGGCAGCGCCGTCCTGACCGGCCGGGCTCCCCTTGAGGAGACCACCCGCTTCTGGACGTGATCGTTCCCGGCATGCCAGACTTGTCGGGAAATATCAGCAAAAGCTGGTCAGCGCCTGGTCGGTCGGTGGAGTGCGCTGGCGTGCTCGCTCGGTCGCGGGCATGGCCGGTCACACCTCCAGGCGGGGGTCACGGTCGTGTACGCGCCGAGCCGTACACGAAAGGATCACCATGTCCACCGACCAGTTCGGGCTCGCCGGCGGCGGCTACGTCCCCGACCCCGATCGCGACACGACGCTGCTGCTCGACGCGTTCTACGACCGCCTCTCCGAGTACCCCACGGCTGCCATGCGGGCACGGCAGGACGAGCTCGAAGCGGCCAACGAGCACCTGATCGTCGACGAACCCGCCCGGCACAACCTGCGCCTGACCCTGGCCCTCGTGGCCGCCTACGAGGTGCTCCTGCCCAGGCTGGGCCGCGAGCAGGCCATCGACGCCGTACGCGCGGCCTTCGTCGAACCGCTCGGCGACACCATGAAGCAGGGCACCCGGGCGATGCTCGACACCGCGCCGGACGCCTTCCACGCCATGGTGGAGCTGAGCAGGTCGCGCGAGGAGTACGCGTTCGGGAAGGGGTTCGTCTTCGAGCGGCCGGTCGATGACGGCGCCCGCTACCACCTCGACGTACGCCGGTGCTTCTACCACGACGTCCTGGTCGCCAACGAGGCGCCGGAACTGACGCCGGCGATGTGCGCGTTCGACGCCAACTGGATCGAGGCCATCGATCCCGACCGGCACGGTTTCCGCTTCGAGCGCCGCACCACCATCGGCACGGGCGGCACGCACTGCCCGTTCCACTTCAGCCGCGACGACGGCTGACGTCCCTACGTCAGTGCTCCATCCGCTCTGTCGCCGCGAGCCCTCGCGGCGACAGAGCCCGTCATGACGATCGTGGCGGTGACCAGGAGCACGCAGCTCGCCGCGATCGCCGCGACCACTCCGTGCACGCCGATCCAGGGTGCGGCCACCGGCAGCGCCGCGACCACGGCGGCGAAGGCCCACAACACCACGGGAGGCACCACAGGCCGCGCCGCGATCAGTCTGTAGACCGCCCCGAGCAGCAGCAGGAACACCCCCACCGGGATCGCCACGGCGTACCCCAAGGTCAGCGGCCCGGCGACACCATGCCCGCCCTCCTCGGTGGCCGCCTCCAGCCCGGCGCCGAGCGCGGCCAGCGCCGCGAAGATGCCGTAATGCCCGTACCCCCACAGATAGGACCGATCGCGCCGCCCGCTGAGCCCGTCCCCGGCCTCCACCAGGAAGTACAGCCACCACAACGCGAACAGCACCACGAGCCCCGACACCGCGACCACCACGAACCGGCCGCCGACCTCGCCCGCCTCCATCGCCGCCGCCACCCCTCGGGACACCGCGAGCACGCTCTCACCGAGCAGGATGATCGTGAACAGCCCGTAGCGTTCGGCGATGTGATGCGGATGCCAGGTCGTGGGCCGCTCGCGCTCCGCCCACGGGGGCACCGCGAGCTCCAGCAGCGCCAGGATGACGAAGAGCGGCAATTCGGCGCTCACGGGCGCGAGCACCGAGTGGTAGAGCCAGCCCGCCGTGACGACGGAGATGCCGGCGGCGTACCGCAGCGCGGTGCGGCGCCGCGCCGGGTCCCCCGAGGCGGCCCGCAACCACAGCAGGACCAGGCCGGCCCGCATGATGACGTAGCCGAGGGTGACGAAGCCGTAGTCGGCGTGCTCGGCCGCGACCGGCACCCCGGCGGCCAGCACCACCACGCCGGCCATCTGCACCATGGTCAGCACCCGGTAGCCGACGTCGTCGGTGTCGTAGGACGAGGCGAACCAGGTGAAGTTCATCCACGCCCACCAGATGGCGAAGAACACCTGCAGGAACGGCGCGATCCCGCCGGCCGCGTGCCCCTCGACGATCGCGTGCGCGAACTGGGCGGTGACGGCCGCGACCGCGACCACGAAGGTGAGATCGAACAGCAGCTCCAGCGGGCTGGCCACGCGGTGCGGCTCGTCGATGGGCCGCGCCCGCATCCGAACCCTGATCCTCATGCCCTCTCCTGTCACTTCCGGTACGTCTGTTCTGCCTCTTGAGACAGGACGGCGCCCCGGGTTGTGACAGCCCCTTCAGAGAAACCGCCCGGCCGCGTACAGGTAATCGAAGACCATCTGGTCGATCGCGAACACGCGGTTACGGTCGGCGTTGCTCAGCCAGGCGACCCACCTTCAGCGCACTCACCGCCGATACCAAGACCCCCGTCTACCCAGAGGTCACCACCGCAGCGGCCGAGAGGACCGCAGCCTTGTTGTTCGACAAGGAAGACCAGACTGCGGTGAAAAGCACATCCCATGAGGAACTGACAGTCGGATTGAGTATTTGGCCCCGCATTTCCACCTACTCCGGGGAGCGGGGCTGCTGCGCTTGGACCGAGTAGGAGGCCGCAAATGGATCATGGTCTGCGGAGGTGGGAGCGCAAGCGTTTTTCCCACTCGCCGTGTCGTCATAGTGACGCCATGAAACGCATGCCGCCCCTGAGCGTGCGCAAACTGCACCGGAACCGCTTACACGTCGGGTACGGCGCACGGAGGGAAGCGGCGCACCTCGTTGGTCATGTGGTGGCATTCAGGATGCAGAGGTGGCGGAGCGGCGGTGTCGTTTTTTGAGCGGAGGACGCAACGCGGTGACTCGAGTGGTCGACGATGAGCTCGCGCTCGTGAAGTCGTCTGCGGCGGAGGCGGATATCCGTCCTGGTTACGTCGGTTTGTGCAGTTTCTGCTCACCGCCGTACGCACATCGGATGCAGGGTGCCATGGTCGACTGGCGATCGCGCGCCACTGGACGCCGTCGACCGCCACGGTCCTGCTCCGCGGCGTTGGATGACGTGGCGTCATCATTCGTCGGCTTGCTGTTGCTCGGCCTCTGCAAGGTTGGCCTGCGCGGTAGCGCGGTTTTGATCATCCTTTGTAGTGTCAAATATGGACACGGCCTGTTCGAACGCTGTGATGGCTTCGTCGAAACGCCGCACATCTTGCAAGGCATTCCCGAGACAGATCAGCGCTTGGCCTTCGTTGTGCTGGTCGCCCAGCTCTCGGAAGATGACGGCAGCGCTCCGGCCAACGATGATGGCCTCCTCGAAGCGTCGCACCTCCCGCAAAGCGATCCCGAGGTTGCCCAGCGCCCGGCCTTCGCCGTGCCGGTCACCCAGGCCCCGACAGATGTCCAAATCCTGCTGGTGGGTGGTGATCGCTTCCTCGAAGCGTCGCACCTCCCGCAAAGCGATCCCGAGGTTGCCCAGCGCCCGGCCTTCGTCGTGCCGGTTATCCAGCTCTCGGAAGATGGCGGCAGCGCCCTGGTGAGCGGTGATCGCTTCCTCAAAGTGTCCCCCCTCCCGTAGGGCGTTCCCGAGGTTGCCCAGCGCCCGCCCTTCGCCGTGCCGGTCACCCAGCTCTCGGAAGATGGCGGCAGCGCCCTGGTGAGCGGTGATCGCTTCCTCAAAGTGTCCCCCCTCCCGTAGGGCGTTCCCGAGGTTGTTCAGCGCCGGGCCTTCGCCGTGCCGGTCACCTAGCTCTCGACAGGCATCTAGGGCTGCATGGGCCACGGCCAGCTGGTCATCGAGATATCGACGCCAATTCAGGTATGGAGCGATGATGCCCGCCAGGTCGCGGGCATAAGGCAAGTATCGGGGATGGCGGAGGCTGGTGATGGTAGTGACCAGGTTGTGTCGCTCCGCATCCAGCCAGGTAAGAGCCTGCGCGTGACCAGTGAAACGTTTACCGGCCTCGCCGCTTGGGCGGCTGAGTATGTGGCTAACTGCCGCCTCGGCAATCTGGTGGTAATAGTTCAGGAGGCGTTCCAGTGCGTCCGCCTGGGCGTCGTCCATGGTGTGTTGGACGGCTTGCTCCCCGGCATGTAGACGTACCAGGTTGTGCATGCTCCAGCGCTCGCCTGGATCACCAGTGAGCAGGTGGGCGACAGTCAGCTCGAGCAGTTCGCGCCGTACCTGCGAGAGAGGGCGGCCGTCGTACGCGGCGGCCGCCTCAGTAGACAGATCGATCCCGGGCGCGCTCGCCAGTAAGCGGAACAGCCGCGCCCGGTCCGGGTGATGCCGCGTCAGCCGCTGGTAGGACAAGTCGAAGGACGCGCGCACCGCAATGGGTCGGTCGGGGCTGGTGCCCAGTGCCGCGATTACATTCAGCCGTTCACCGACCTCGGCCAGCTCGCTGGCCATCGCGGCCAGAGGCCGGTCTGGCTCGGCGGCCAGGAGAGCGGCGATGATCTGCACCGCCAACGGCAACCGGCCACCCAACTCGACGATCGCAGCGGCAGCCGTCCGATCGTCGGCCACCCGCTCGTCGGGGCGCCGCACCTGTAGGGCTCGCTGCAGTAGTTCGACTGCTTCAGCTTTGTCTAGCACATCGAGGTCGAGCTGCCGAGCCGTAAGCGACAGGGTATGCCGGGAGGTGACTAGCAACCGGTGGCAAGCCTGCGTCGGCACCAGCGGCGCGATTTGATCAGACTCGACAACATTGTCAGCTACAACCAGCACTGCCTGCCCGTCCGTGGCGCGCTCAGCCAGTACCGAGTGGTAGGCGGTGAACACCTCTTCCTCGCCGACCGGCAGTTTCTCAGCGGGGACGCCGAGCCGGCGCAGCAGCTGTCCGGCGGCGGCCAGCGCGCTGACCGGTTTCGATCCATCGGGGCTGTAGCCGTGCAGGTTCATGAAGAAGATTCCGCCAGGAAACCAGCCCTGTGACTGCGCATTGTGGGCGGACACTAAGGCGAGCGCGGTCTTGCCGACCCCAGCCATCCCCGCCACTGCCGCACAGGTCACCGCAGCCGTGCTACCAGGCCCAGCCGCCGCAGCACCTCCGACAGACGCCACCTTGAGGAAGGCGGCTAGGTCCTGCAGGGCGCGAGCACGGCCGGTGAAGTCGACCGGTGCGGCCAGGAGGCCATCCAGCGCCTGCGGAGCCGGTTCACGCGGCGGCTCCACCCGCACATCCCCGTGCACATCGCCAGTGATCACCATGCCGACCTGCCCACTGATGGCCAGGGAACGCTCATCTGAGATCAGTGACCCAATATGGGCGCCGATCACCAGACCACCTGACATCGTGTTCACGGCGGGAGCCTGCGTTCCGCTTGTGGCAACCTTCGGGGCAGCAGACCCTCCGGTCGGCGAGCGCAGTTGCAGCCACAATGCGGCGCTGCCCAGTACCAGGCCGATGACCATGCTAATTACGCTGGCCCTCTGATCCAGCACATTCAGCACTGCCGGCGGCAACCCGAGCGGATTACCCAAGAAGAACAGAGCCGCCCCACCGACCAGCAACAGCAGTGCCGCTGCCGTCAGCATCCGGAAGGCCCACCGCCATCGGCGACGCGCTGCAGCGTCAGGAGAAGAGGGCGTCATCTTCCCACGATGACGGATCTGCTCCACCTGAGCCACGGGTGACGTCGATCCGTGACCGACTAGGACGTGTTTCAAAGGATGATGAGCCAGTCGTTGAAGGCTGCGACGCGACCGCGAGTAGCCGGCGGGCTGTGCGCCTCGGATGTGCCATGGAGTCTCCCGTCTCGCGTGGTCGCCCGGTGGTCCCGGGTGATCACTTAGCAGTGAACGGGAAGACGCGGCGCCGCGATAGTACGCTTTCGCCCGGTCTGGGGGTGCCGACACGGCCGTCCATGAACGTTTACCGAGATCCCGGACGCGAGCCCGGCCGCGACGCCGAAGATCACAATGTGATCACCGCATCAGGAGATCGGCTCCCGGCTGAGGCCCAGGTCGGTGCCCTTCGGCTCCTTGACGGCGGTGACGGCCGCCAGGGAGACGACGCAGAGCACCATGATGTACGCGCCCACGGACAGCGCCGACCCCGTGCCCTGCACCAGGGCCTGCGCGATCGTGGGGGCGAAGGCGCCGCCGAGGATGGCGCCGAGGGCGTACCCGATCGCCGCTCCCGAGTAGCGCACCGAGGCGGGGAACATCTCGGCGTACATCGCCGACATCGGGCCATAGGACAGGCCCAGGCCGACGGTCAGGACGATGATCGCCGCGGCGAACAGCCAGATGTCGCGGGTCTCCATCAGCAGGAACAGCGGCAGCATCCAGACGAACACCAGCGCGTACCCGATCTGGAACGTCCTGACGCGGCCGATGCGGTCGGACAGCGCGCCGCCGTACAGGGTGAAGATCAACCACGTGGCCGAGCCGGCGACGGTGGCGAGCAGGACGGACGGGCGGGACAGGCCGAGCGCGGTGGTGCCGTAACTGATGAAGTAGGCGATGAGCAGGTAGCCCGCGGCGTTGTTGGCGACGAAGATCAGGGCGGTGAGCAGGACGTTCTTGCTGTGACCGCGGAACAGGTCGCGCAGCGGCGCGGAGGACGTCCTGGTGCGCTGCTGCAGCTCCTTGAAGACGGGGCTCTCCTCGACGGCGCGGCGCACGAGGTAGCCGATGACGATCAGGGTCAGGGAGAGCAGGAACGGCACCCGCCAGCCCCACGCCTGGAACTGCTCGGGGGTGGTGACCGTACTCATGATCCACAGGACGCCGGTCGCCAGGATGAGGCCGATCGGCACGCCGATCTGCGGGAACGTGCCCCACCAGCCGCGGCGCTCGCGCGGCGCGTGCTCCACCGCCAGCAGCGCCGCGCCGCCCCACTCGCCGCCCGCGGAGAAGCCCTGCACGATGCGCAGCAGGATGAGCGCGATGGGCGCCGCGACCCCGATCGACTCGTACGTGGGCAGCAGGCCGATCAGCGTGGTGGCCCCGCCCATGAGCAGGAGGGTCATGACGAGCATGCGCTTGCGTCCGAGCCGGTCACCGTAGCGGCCCGCAACGATCGCGCCGAGCGGGCGGAACAGGAAGCTGATGCCGATCGTGGCCAGCGAGATGAGGGTGGCCAGGCCGGGTGCCTGCTCGTTGACCGGGGCCAGGAAGAGCGGCCCGAACACCAGGCCGGCGGCTTGGGCGTAGATGAAGAAGTCGTACCACTCGATGGTGGTGCCGGCCAGGGTGCTGGCGAGGACCTTGCGGTCGTCGCGGGTCATGGAGCGCGGTTCGCTCGTCACGTCGACTCCGTTCGTGCTCGTGGGGGGCTGGTGGGGCTGTCATCGGCCACGGTGGATCACCCCGCCGCGTGGCCGGCGCCTGGCCACGATCACCATTCAAACCCGCGCGTGGTGATTTGTCAGACCCCTTTCAGCCGACCGTGACGAGGCCGCTCTCGTACGCGGCGATCACCAGCTGGGCGCGGTCGCGAGCGTGCAGCTTGGCCAGCAGCTGGCTCATGTGGGTCTTCACCGTGGCCATGCTGAGGACGAGGTGCTCGGCGATCTCCGTGTTGGACAGCCCCTGGCCGACGAGCTGGAGCACCTCGCGTTCGCGGGCGGCCCATCACCAGCTTGGCTCGGCAGCACGAAGGCTTCTGCCCTCCCGGTACCGACTCGTGGGGGAGCGGAGACGGAAGGCTGCGCCCACCCACCTTCGCGGCATCAGGCAGGGCGGAGGTCTGCGCCCGCCGGCCTGGGGAAGAGGCAGGGCCGCTGCTCGCTGGCTTTCCATGGGTGGCGGCTTGGGTCTGCCGAGCGGCTTGGTCAGGGGTGGGGGTCGGTGGAGGGGCGGATGAGGCCGGTTTCGTAGGCGAGGATCACCGCGTGGACGCGGTCGCGGAGCAGGAGCTTGCTCAGGATGTTGCTGACGTGGGTTTTGACCGTTTGCTCGCCGATCGTGAGGTCGGTTGCGATTTCGGCGTTCGATCGGCCGCGGGCGATCAGTTCCAGGACTTCGCGTTCTCTGGCGGTGAGTGTGTTCAGTTCGGGGGGTGTGGGGTGGGAGATCCGAGCGGGTGGGCGGGTGCGGACGAACTCGCCGATCAGGCGCCGGGTGATCGACGGGGCCAACAATGCCTCGCCGGCGGCCACCACGCGTACGGCGTCCACCAGGCCGGAGCGGCGGACGTCCTTGAGCAGGAAGCCGCTGGCGCCCGCGCGCAGGGCCTCGAAGACGTACTCGTCCAGGTCGAACGTGGTCACCATGAGGACCTTGACCGGGTCGGTCGTGCCGGGGCCGGCCAGGCGGCGGGTGGCCTCGAGGCCGTCCATGCGGGGCATGCGCACGTCCATGAGCACGACGTCGGGCCGCAGCCGGCGGGCCGCCTCGACGGCCTGCGCCCCGTCCGTGGCCTCGGCCACCACCTCCATGTCGGGCTGGGCGTCGAGGATCGCGTGGAAGCCGGCGCGTACCAGCTCCTGGTCGTCGGCCACGACGATCCTGATCGTCATCGCGGTCCGCCGATCGGGAGCCGGGCGACCACGGCGAAGCCGCCGCCCCGGCGGGCGCCGGCGGTCAGCTCGCCGCCGAAGAGGTTGACGCGTTCCCGCATGCCGATCAGACCCTGTCCGCCTGCTCCGTCTCGGTCCTGGCCGTGCATGACGTGTTGGTCGCGCCCGATGCCGCCGGTCGGCCCGATCCCAGTGAAGCTGCCTTCGTTGTGGACTTCTATGTGCAGGTCGCGGTCGGTGTGCCGGACCCGTACGCGTACCCGCGCCCCCGCCGCGTGCTTGACCACGTTCGTCAGCGCCTCCTGCACGATCCGGTACGCCGACAGGTCCACCCCGGCGGGCAGCGGCCCTGAGCGGCCGTCCATCTGCAGCTCGGCATGGACCCCGGCGCGGCGTGCCTGGTCGATCAGGTCGGGCACCTGCGCCAATCCGGGCTGGGGAGCGAACGCGCCCTCCCCCGCGGGCCCCTCCCCCGCGGGCCCCTCCCCGGGGGGGTCCTCGTCGCGAAGCACGCCGAGGAGGCGGCGCATCTCGGTCATGGCCTGGCGCCCGATGCCGGCGATCGTGTCGAACGTCCGCTCGGCCGCCTCCCCGTCCCGTTCTGCGAGCACCGGTCCCGCCTCGGCCTGCACGACCATCATGCTGACGTGGTGGGTGACCACGTCGTGCAGCTCGCGGGCGATGCGGGCGCGTTCGGCGGCGACCGCGCGGCGGGCCTCGAAGTCGCGTTCGCGGGCCAGCAGCTCCGCCCTGGCCTCCAGCTCGGCCGTGTACGCCCGCCGGATCCGCGCGCTGTCCCCCAGCACCCAGGCTCCGGCCAGCAGCAGCGTGGTGAAGACGACGTCCAGCAGGTCGCTGTCGGTGGCCGGCACCAGCGAGACGACCGCCACGCTGAGCCCGGTGAGCACGCCGACGACGATCGAGACGGTCCTGCCGCACCAGGCCACCATGGTGTAGAGGGCGACGACGCCGCCCAGCGCCACCGGCGTGACCAGGTCGGGGTAGGGCGAGGCGCCGTACACCGCCGACACCGCCCCCACCCCGAGGTTGATCCAGAGCGGGTGGCGGCGCCGCCACGTCAGCGGCAGCGTGACGAGCAGGACCAGGAGCACGGCGAGCGGGCCCGGGGGCGGCAGGTGCTCGATGGGGGCGCGGACGAAGAGCGCGATCAGGGAGATCACCGCGAGGAGGACGGCGAGCGCCCCGTCAGCGGCCACCGGATGCTCCCGGAGCCAGGCCGCCACCCGTTTCGTCGGCATACGCCCAAGTATGGGGCGCGGCGCCGCCGTTGACCTCCCTCCAAGGAGGGAGCCCTCCCCGAGGACCGGTGACCCCAGAGCGCGGCGCCGACGTCGACCACTGTCCAAGAGCGCGCCGCTGACCTCCCTCCGAGGAGGGAGGCTCCCCGGTGTGGGTGAGCGCGTGGTTCGTCGTGGCGGGGGATCCGGTGCGGGCGGCCGGGCGCCTACCGTCTGAGGTCATAGGGATCCCGCTGGAACACCGGTTCGCCGTCCTTCATCCGCTGTCACCAGGAGGTCCCCCATGTCCACGATTCACCCGCCCCTCCCCCGCGTCATGTGGGCGTCGCTGCGCAGCACGTTCTGGGACGACGCGCGTGGCTACCAGCGGCTGGCGTACGTCGTCGGTGCCGCTCTCATCCTCACCGGCCTCGCGCACGGCGTGGTCTGGGCGGTGGTCGGCGGGTCGGCGGAGGGCCCGCTGTCGTGGCGCAAGCCGGTCACGTTCGGCGTCTCGTTCGGCCTGACCACGCTCACGCTCGGCTGGATCGGCGGCCTCCTGCGGGCGCCGGCGTGGTCGGGGTGGCTGGTGTCGGTGCTGCTGTGCGGCTCGACCGCGCTGGAGGTGCTGTGGGTGAGCGTGCAGCGGGCGCGGGGCGTACCGTCGCACTTCAACGACATGACGGCGCTGGACGAGGCGCTGTTCACCTGGGGCGGGGTGACGATCGCGGTCACGATCACCGCGCTCCTCCTGATCACGGTCGCGGCGTTCACCTCGTGCACCGCGGACGCGGCGATGGCGTGGGCGATCCGCGGCGGCATGCTGGCGCTGCTGGCGGCGCAGGTGGTCGGGATGTGGATGACCGCGCACGGGATCGGCCTGCTCGATGCGGGGGTCTCGCCGCTGACGCACTCGATGACCACGTACGGGCAGGCGGGCGCGATGAAGTACGCCCATGCGGTGCCGATGCACGCGATCCAGGTGCTGCCGGGGCTGGCCTGGCTGATGGGGTTCGGCAGGTGGTCCGGCCGGGCGCGGCTGCTGGCGATCAGCGCGGCCATCGCGGGGTACGCGAGCCTGTTCGCCGTCGCGTACGGCCGTACGGCGCTGGGGCTGGAGCCGTTCGACCTGGTCAGCGCCTCGACGCTGCTGTATCTCGTCCCCGCGCTGCTGCTCGGCGCGGCCTCGGTCGCGACGGCGGCGGCCCTGCGCCGCTGATCAGAGCCGCTGCCGGACCTCGGCGGTCAGCTTGTCCAGCAGGTGGACGAGCGTGGCGCGCTCCTCCGGGGTCAGGCCATCGACCAGGGACGCCTCGCGGCCGAGCACCGAGTCCACGGAGCGTTCGATGAGCGCGTGGCCCTCGTCGGTCAGCGTGACGAGGACGCTCTTGCGGGCGGTGCCGCCGGGCGCGCGGCGGATGAGTCCGGTCCGCTCGGCCCTGGCCACCCGCTGCGAGATCGCGCCGGCCGTCACGAGCGTGCGGCGGGCGAGCTCGCGGGTGCTCAGCCGGTACGGCGGCCCGGACCGGCGCAGGACGGACAGCAGGTCGAGGGTGGCGGCGTCGATCCCGGCGGCGCGCAGCACCCGGGCCCGGTCGTCGGCGAACATCTTCGCCAGCCGCCAGATCGGCGTGACGATCTCGATGGAGGAGGTCGGCGTGCCGGGACGTTCGCGCTGCCAGGCGGCGGCGATCTCCGCGGGGCTGGTGGGGATGTCGGCCATGTCACGACCCTTCGCTATATTTAGAGCTAAACATACCCGCCGCCAGGAGGAGACATGGGCAGGACCGTACTGGTCACCGGGGGAACCAGCGGCATCGGCCGAGCCGTCGCCGCTCGTTTCGCCGCCGACGGCGCCGACGTCGTCATCACCGGCCGCCGGGCCGACACCGTCGAGCCCGCCGCCGAGGAGCTGGGCGTGCGCGGGCTGGCCTGCGACGCCACCCGTCCCGACCAGGTCGCCGCGCTGGCGGCCGAGCTGAGCGGCCCGCTCGGCGTGCTCGTGAACGCCGCGGGCGGCCTGCCCGCCACCGCCCCCGAGGGCACGCCGCCGCTGGAGGCGCTCGCCCTGCAGTGGGAGTCGAGCCTGTCGCTGAACGTGGTCGGCGCCGCCCTCACCACGGCCGCCGTGAGCGACCGGCTGGCGCCCGGCGGCACGGTGGTCAGCATCGGCTCGATCGGCGCGGAACGGCGCGGCGGCTCGTACGGCGCCGCCAAGGCCGCGCTCGCCGCCTGGAACGTCTCGCTGGCCGCCGAGCTGGGCGCCCGCGACGTGACCTGCAACGTCATCTCGTCCGGTTACGTGACCGGCACCGGCTTCTTCGGGGGCGGCATGACAGAGGAACGCCATCAGGCGCTGGTGGAGGAGACGCTGCTGAAGCGGGCCGGCACGCCCGAGGACATCGCGGAGACCGTCTTCTTCCTCGCCTCGCCCGGCGCCCGGCACATCACCGGCCAGACCATCCACGTCAACGGCGGCGCCTTCACGACCCGCTGAAAACATGACACGCCCTGTCGGGTTTCCTCGTTACGTTCAGCCGTATGAGCAACCTGAAGGGCAAGATCTGCCTGGTCGCGGGCGCGACGCGGGGCGCCGGCCGGGGCGTCGCCGTCGAGCTGGGCGCGGCCGGCGCCACCGTCTACGTGACCGGCCGCACCACCCGGCACAAGAGATCCGAGTACGACCGCGCCGAGACCATCGAGGAGACCGCCGAGCTGGTCAGCGCGGCCGGCGGCCACGGCATCGCCGTACCGGCCGACCACCTCGACCGCGAACAGGTCAGGTCGCTCGCCGAGCGCATCGGCCGCGACCACGGCCACCTCGACGTCCTCGTCAACGACATCTGGGGCGGCGAGTTGCTCGCCCAGTGGGACACCCCGCTGTGGGAGCACGACCTGGACGCCGGCCTGCGCCTGCTCCGGCTCGCCATCGACACCCACGTCATCACCAGCCACTTCATGCTGCCCCTGCTGATCAAGCGGCCGGGCGGCCTGGTGGTGGAGATGACCGACGGGACGAAGGAGTACAACGACCACAACTACCGTGTCTCGTTCTTCTACGACCAGGCCAAGAGCGCCGTCATCCGGCTCGGGTACGCGCAGGCACACGAGCTGCGCCCGTACGGGTGCGCGGCCGTGGCACTGACGCCCGGCTGGCTGCGGTCGGAGATGATGCTGGAGCACTACGGGGTGACGGAGGAGACCTGGCGCGACGCCACGGCCCGCGAGCCGCACTTCGCCATCTCGGAGTCACCCCGCTACGTCGGCCGCGCGGTCGCCGCGCTGGCCGCCGACCCGGACGTGATGCGGTGGAGCGGGCGGTCGCTGTCGAGCGGGCAGCTGGCCCTGGAGTACGGCTTCACCGACGTGGACGGCTCCCGCCCGGACTGCTGGCGCTATGTGGTGGAGGTGCAGGACGCGGGCAAACCGGCCGACGTCACGGGCTACCGCTGACCGCGCCGCCTAGATCGTTGATGTGAAATTCGGGTTAGTGATCGTAGGCGATCAGGGATCGTTTCACGGGTGCGCCGATGTTCCAGTTGTGCCAGATGACGAC